>CAJAXU010000061.1 GCA_903948045.1 uncultured beta proteobacterium
CCGAGCGCCGCGCGCTTCGAGAGAGCGCTGCGGCGCTGCGAGACCGCAACGAAGAGCTACAGCTCAGCAAAAACCGGCTGGCCGCCATCATCAACGCTTCGCTAGACGCCATCATCTGCGTTGATCGTGATCGGCGCATCACGATTTTCAACCCGACGGCGGCCGCCTTGTTCCAGTGTCCGTCCACTCAGGCCCTGGGCAGTGACCTCGGCCGCTTTCTGCCTACTGCAGTGGACATGCTGACCTACCACCATCTGACCACCCATGCACAGCTGGGCGAGATCACCGGCCTGACGGCTGGCGGCAAGGTGGTGGCAATCGAAGTCAGCATGTCATTTGAGCGCCAGCCAGACGGCGATACCACCACGGTGTTTGCGCGCGATCTCAGCGCCCGCAAGAAGATCGAGGCGCACCGCAACACCCTGGAATCCCAATTGCGAGAATCGCACAAGATGCAGGCGGTGGGCACCATGGCAGGCGGCATCGCGCATGACTTCAACAACATCATTGGCGCCATTTTGGGTAACGCCGCGCTTGCCCAGCAAGACGCCGGGCCAGACTCGCTGGCTCAGGTCAGCCTGGCAGAAATTGACAAGGCCGGACGACGGGCCCGTGACCTGGTGCGCCAGATCCTGGCTTTCAGCCGCAACGAATCGCCCGCCCGGGTGGCACTGCAGTTGGCCGACGTGGTGCATGAAACCGTGCGCCTGCTCAAGGTGACACTGCCGCCAACGGTTGAGATGGTGGTCCACATTACAGAGAACACGCCCGCGGTGCTGGCCGACGCCACCCAGATTGAACAGGCTCTGCTCAACCTGTGCACCAATGCGATCCAGGCGCTGGGCAGCCAGCGTGGCACCGTCAGCATTGAACTGACGCATAACCTGGACACCCAGCCCAGCCCGGACGAACGCCGGGGCGTTGCTCGCGGCCAGCATGTGCAGCTGTCGGTGCGTGATACCGGCAGCGGCATGGATGCCCCAACCATTGAGCGTGTGTTTGAGCCCTTCTTCACCACGAAACCTGTGGGTCAAGGAACTGGCCTGGGCTTGGCTGTGGTTCACGGCATCATGCGCACGCACGAGGGCACGGTGGACGTGCAAAGCACCCACGGCTTGGGTAGCGTCTTCACCCTTTATTTCCCACCGGCCCACCCCAGCGCGGTGCCGGCTGCGGCCGAAATTCGAAAAACCAGCGTTGTGCAGGGTCGCGGCCAGCGCGTGATGTATGTCGATGACGACGAGGCACTGGTATTTTTGGTGGACCGGGCGCTGTCGCGCAAGGGTTTCGCCGTCAGCACCTTCACTGACCCGCACGAGGCGGCAGCCGTACTGCGTGCGCGCCCGCTCGACTTTGACCTGCTGGTGACTGACTACAACATGCCGGGTTACTGCGGCGTCGACCTGCTGCGGGAAGCCCGTCAGATCCGGCCCGATCTGCCGGTGGCCTTGGCCTCGGGCTACGTCACTGCCGAGATTGAGCAAAGTGCGCTGGCCGAAGGCGCGCGGGCCCTGATTCACAAGCCCAATGATGTCGATGAGCTGTGTGACACCGTGCAGCGGCTGCTGAATGGTGACGGCAATGGCACAAGCAGCTGAGTTGACGTTCGTCCACCAGGATGACGACCTGCTGGTGCTGGACAAGCCCACTGGGCTGCTCTCGGTGCCGGGACGCGGCCTCGACAAACAGGACTGCCTGAGCCTGCGAGTACAGGCCTTGTATCCGGACGCACTGGTGGTGCACCGGCTTGACATGGCCACCTCGGGCTTGATGCTGTTTGCGCGCGGTCCAGCCATGCAGCGTGCAATGAGCCTGGCCTTTGCCGAAAGACGCATCACCAAACGCTATGTGGCGATGGTCGCAGGTCACCTGGCAACGTCTGCGCAGGAGTGGGGCGTGATCGATCTACCCATAGGCGCTGACTGGCACCAACGGCCACTGCGCAAGATTGACCATGACCTTGGCAAGGCCAGTGTGACGCGCTGGCGCGTCTTGGCAGCGGAGCCCGACCACAGGGCCACCCGCGTCGAACTTGAACCCGAGACTGGCCGCTCGCACCAGCTCCGGGTTCACCTGCTGGCGCTGGGGCACCCCATACTGGGTGACGCGCTGTACGGCACGCCCGAGGTCCAAGGCATGGCGACTAGACTCTTGCTGCACGCCAGCAGCCTGGCATTCAAACACCCGGTCAGCCAACTACCCCTGCAATTTGCCAGCGCCGCCGACTTCTGACCGTCGGTCGCGGGCCACTTATTTGAAAGAATCTCCATGACACAACACCTCTACATCCTGACAGGCGCCTCGCGTGGCATGGGTCTGGCCATGGCCGAGCAGCTGCTCGCACCCGACCACCGCCTGCTGTGCCTGTCGCGCCAGGTCAACCCGGCGCTGGCGGCTAAGGCGGTGGAGGCGGCCTGTGCCCTGGAGCAGTGGCCCTGCGACCTGAGCCAGGGCGTGGCAGCTGCGGCCTTGCTGAGCGAGTGGCTGGGGCGGCTGGATCCGGCGACGCTGGCCAGCGCTACCCTGATCAACAACGCCGGCGTCATTCCAAGCATCGTCCCCCTGAGTGCATCCGACCCAGCCGAACTGGCTCAGGCACTGCGAGTCGGGCTGGAGGCGCCCATGCTGCTCACCGCCGCCTTCCTGCGGGCCACCGAGTCCTGGGAGCAGCCGCGCAAGGTATTGAATATTTCCTCTGGACTGGGGCGCCGCGCCATGGCATCGCAGGGCGCCTACTGTGCGGCCAAAGCTGGCATGGACCATTTCACACGCTGCCTGGCGCTAGATGAGGCGCGTAAAACCAACGGAGCCCGCACCTGCTCGTTGGCGCCAGGCGTCATCGACACCGACATGCAAGTGACGCTACGCAGCGCCGCGCCCAACGCGTTTCCAGACCAGGACAATTTCATTGGCCTCAAGACGCGCGGCATGCTCAGCAGCCCGGCCGACGCCGCCAGCCGGGTGCTCGCATGGCTGGACCGGCCTGACTTTGGTACCAACCCGGTCGCTGATGTGCGGGACTAAAACGCCACCGGCATTGTCGGCTGGCTGTCAGCCTGGCTGTGTAGCATCAGTTTGTTGCGGCGATTGAGCCGCATGTCCACCACCAACCATGTAAAGGAGACTCCCCATGTCCCGTGAAGTCGTGATCGTCAGCGGTGTGCGCACCGCCATTGGTACCTATGGCGGCAGCCTGAAGGATA
>CAJAXU010000062.1 GCA_903948045.1 uncultured beta proteobacterium
ACAGCATGCTGACGCAGTGTGTCGGTCAGGCGGCGGCGTGCCGGCGCATAGCCATCCCAACCGTCATTCCATAGGCTCTGACCCGCACCGACCTTGAAGTCGCGCGGGCCGAACAGGGATTGCTGGCCCAGCATCTGCCAGCGCGTCTGCCGGCTGCGGGTCTGCGCCAGTTCCTGCGCCAGCCACTGCTCCTGACGCTGGCCCAACAAACTGCGCCCGGGGTCTTGCCAGGCTGGGCACTGCGCCGGGTTGACGATGCCAGAGCCCAAGGCGCCGCCCTTGGTGCAGGCCTGCGGGTCCTTGTACTGGCGGGCGTCCAGCAGGTAGAGGTCGGCCAGTTGGCCGAACTGGATACGGCCATGAATCCGCATCTCGGCGCCGCTGGCCAAGCCGGCAAACGACTGGGTCAACACCGAGGGCCGAACCGGCATGTGCTCGTACCAGGCCTGGTAGGCCGCTGCCCGACGGCTGGCAAAGTCAGCAGGACTGGCCGGGTCGGAAAAACCGCTGTTGCCCGCTTGCATGCCGGCGTAGTCGTTTTGCACCTCGTGGTCGTCCCAGGTGATCCACCAGGGGCAGGCCGCGTGCATGGCCTGCAGGTCTGGGTCACTCTTGTACAGGGCGTAGCGTTGGCGGTAGTCATCCAGGGTGACCACCCAGCCACCCGAGGGCACCCGTACCTTGCTGCCCCGTGCCGGGTACTCATACAAGTAGTCACCCAAAAACACCACGCCGTCCGGCTGATCCGCACGCAAATGGCGCCAGGCACTGAAAAAACCATCCTCCCACTTCTGGCACGAGGCGTAGGCCAGGCGCAGCCGCTGCACCTGCGCCTCGGGGCGCGGCAGCGTCAGGGTTCGCCCGACCGGGCTGACATAGTCGCCCACCATAAAGCGGTAAAAGTACCAGTGCTCGGGGGATAACCCGGGCACTTCCAGATGCACCGAATGAGCCAGCTCGGGTGGCGCCAGGGTCTGCCCGCTTTGCACAATGCGCTGGAAACCTTCGTCATCGGCCACTTCCCAGCGTACGGTTACCGGGTCGGGTCCCTGGCTGGCGGCGGCCACACCGGGTACGTGCAGTCGCGTCCAGAGCAGCACGGAGCTGGCGGTGGCGGATCCACTGGCCACGCCCAGCGTAAACGGATTGGCCGGCCAACGCGGCTGGCTCCAGGCGCTGCGCGGCAACCACAGGGTGGCGGCGGTGGCGACCGCCGCCTGCAACCAGCCCCGCCGGCCCGCCGATCGTGGCGCCACTGGCTCTACTTGATGCAGGGTCATGGGCTTGGGCGGTTGGCTGAGGCTAGAGCTGACTCTTGCTCAGCAGGCAGTCGGCGTAGTCTTGCCACGTGGCGCCGCTGGGCAAGTCGTCAAACACACCGTCCCGGCTTTGCTGCGCCACCCAGTCGTGCTTCTCGGCAATCGCGCTTGCCATCCAGGGCTCAAAGCCGGCCTCACGAACCGTGTTGGCGGCCTCGCGCATTTCCTCGGCGCGGCGCTTGCCGTGCTGCGCCACCCGGCTGAAGAAGTAGGCGCCCTGCTTCTCCCAGTCAATGGACGGGAAGGTCTCGGCCAATGTCGGCAGCATGTGTTTTTCGACACCGTAATGCCGTGCCGTGGTGTAACTCTCAATCACCAGCGCCTCCAGCCCCTTGATCATCACGCTGCGACACATCTTGATGGCCGAGGCCACCCCGATATCGGTGGACACCGCGCGCGCATTCATGCCCAGACCACATAGGGTCTGTGCCAATGCCTCGGCCCGGGCCCCGCCAAGCAGCATGGGCACCCGGATGCCATAGGGTGGCACCGAGGTCATGACACCAGCCTCCACATAATGCGCGCCAGCCGCTTCAATCAACTCGGCCGCCTGCTGCTTGGTGCCCGGCGACGCCGAATTGAGGTCCAGAAAAATGGTGCCCGGCCGGATGTGCTCTGCCGCCGCTTGCGCCACCGCGAGGGTGTTGGAGGCGGTAACGGCCGAGATCAGGAGGTCAGTCTGCTGACACAGCGCCTGTAGGGACAGGCAAGCTTGGATGCCGGCCCGGGCCGCATGGACGCGCTCGCCGGCTTGTCGCTCAGGCAGCTCAAAGCTAAGGTCCCAGGCGCTGACGTGTGCCACCTGGGGCAACAGGCCGGCCGTGAAAACTTTGCCGACCTCGCCGTAACCCACCATGCCGATGTGCAGTTCTGTCATTGTCGTGGCTCCCAAGGTGCTGAACGGGTTAGGACAAGATTCGTATCACTCGCGGTAGCGGTCGCACAAGGCCTGCGTGCCATTGCGGAACACGCCCAGGTCACTGCCCACGCCAACAAAGGTGGCGCCCATCGCCAGGTAGCGGCGGGCGTCGGCCTCCACCGGGGCCAGAATGCCCGAAGCCTTGCCACAGGCCTTGGCGTCGGCAAACACGGCAGCGATGGCGGCCTGCACCTCTGGGTGATTGGCGTTGCCCAAGTGCCCGTAGCCGGCAGCCAAATCAGACGGGCCAACAAATAAGCAGTCCACACCCTCTACCGCGCCAATCTCACGGGCTGCGGCTACGCCGGCACGGCTTTCAATCTGCACCATCACGCAAACCTGGTCGTTAATGCCGGTGAAGTAGTCGGGCACGGTGCCATAGCGGTTGCTGCGCTGCGACACCGACACACCCCGAATGCCTTGCGGCGGATAACGGGTGGAGGCCACGGCACGTCGAGCCTCGTCGGGGGTGTCAACAAAAGGCACCAGAAAATTGTAGAAACCGGCATCGAGCAGCCGTTTGATCTCGACCACGTCGTTGCTAGACGGGCGCACCACCGGGGCGCTGACGCTGTCTTTCAGGGCCATGAGCTGCGGCACGAAGCTGATCACGTCATTGGGCGAATGCTCGCCGTCGAGCAGCAGCCAGTCGAAGCCGGCCACACCCAGCACCTCGGTCGTGATGGGGCTGGCCAAGGAAGCCCAGCAACCAATCAGCCGTTTGCCGGCCAGCAGATCGCGCTTGAAGCTGTTAGGAAAAGCCTGGTACGGCGTGCGTGCAGTCATTGGGGGTCTTTCAGTTCAGGTGATGGGAGCGGGATTGAAAAGGACCAGCGCGTTGTGAAGCTTCCAGTGCTCAGCCCAGGTTTTTTTGCGGCCGCTGGCCACCTCCAGCATCAGGTGGAACAGTTCCCAACCCAGGTCTTCGATGCTGGCTTCGCCGTCGGCAATGCGGCCGGCGTTCACGTCCATCAGGTCGTGCCAGCGCCGGGCCAGCTCTGTGCGGGTGGCCACCTTGATCACCGGCACCTCGGCCAAGCCGTAGGGCGTGCCACGGCCGGTGGTAAAGACATGCAGGTTCATGCCGGCGGCCAGTTGCAGCGTGCCGCAAATGAAATCACTGGCCGGGGTGGCGGCGTAGATCAGCCCTTTTTGGCTGGCGCGCTCGCCCGGTGCCAGCACGCCGTTGATAGGTGCGCTGCCCGATTTGACGATGGAGCCCATGGCTTTTTCGACGATGTTGGACAGGCCGCCGGCCTTGTTGCCCGGCGTGGTGTTGGCGCTGCGGTCCACCTGGCCGCGCTGCAGGTAGGCGTCGTACCAGGCCATCTGCTCGATCATGGCCTGCGCCACCGCGGGGCTGGCGGCCCGGCTGGTCAGCTGAGCGATGCCGTCGCGCACCTCGGTCACCTCGGAAAACATCACAGTGGCACCGGCGCGCACCAGCAGGTCGGTGCAAAAGCCGACCGCCGGGTTGGCGGTGACGCCTGAGAAGGCATCGCTGCCACCGCACTGCACCCCCACCACCAGTTCGCTCGCCGGCACGGTCTCGCGCCTCCGGGCATTCAGCCGCTCCAGGTGCGGCACGGCGCGCGCCACGATGGCGTCCAGCATGACCATGAAGCCCACATGCGCATCATCTTGCAGGCACAGCACGTCCAGCGGCGCGGTGTCGGCGGCGTTGATGGCGATGCTGCCAGCCGGAAACAGGCGCTCGGGCTGCAGCTTTTCGCAGCCCAGGCTGACCACCATCACCTCGCCGCCAAAGTTGGGGTTGCGGCTGATGTTGCGCAGGGTGCGGATCGGGATGATGGCGTCGGGCGCGTCGATGGCCACGCCGCAGCCGTAGCTGTGCTCCAGCCCCACCACGCCATCCACCTGCGGGTAGCGCGGCAGCAGCTCGTCGCGGATGCGCTTGACGGCCAGCGCCACTATGCCGGCCACGCACTGCACCGTGGTGGTGATGGCCAACAGGTTGCGGGTGCCCACCGAGCCGTCGGCGTTACGGTAGCCCTCGAAGGTATAACCGGCCAGTTTCGGCAGGTCTGGCGCAGGCGCCGTGGCCAGTGGCAGGTCGTCCAGACTGCGCGCACCCGGCATGGCCAGCAGCCGTTCGTGCACCCAGCTGCCGGCAGGAATGGCTTTGAGCGCGTGGCCAATCACCGTGTTGTAGCGCAGCACGGGCGCGCCAGCGGCCAGATCAACCAAGGCCACCTTGTGGCCCTGCGGGACCTTGTCCACCAGCCTCAGGCCGTCCGCCATCACGGTGCCGGCCGGCAGGCCACTGTCGTTGGCCACGATGGCCACGTTGTCGGCGGCGTGCATGCGGATGTGCCGCGGCGCCGGCAACTCGGGCTGGCTGCTCATGCTGGCCGCGGGCCGGGAAAACGCGAAAAAACGGGTTCTGGCAAGCCGCAGGCGCCGACATCGAGCGCGAACACGGCACCATTGAGGCCCGGCTGCTCCGGGCTCACCGTGCCGGGCAGGATGGAGGCCACGAACAGAGTGGCCAGATTCGGGCCGCCAAAGGCGCACATCGAGGGTTTGGCCACCGGCACCGCCACAGAGCGCAGCAGCTCGCCCTGCGGCGAGAAGCAATGCACCAAGCCAGCGTCATTGCCGCAGATCCAGTAGCAACCCTGGGCGTCCACCGCAGCGCCATCGGGTCGACCGGGCAGCGGGACCATGTCGACAAAGTCGCGCCGCTGGCTGACGGCACCCGTGGTTGGATCCAGATCGAAGGCCCAGATTTTTTGGACCGAAGGGTGCGAATCCGACAGGTAGTAACAGCGGCCATCCGGGCTGAAAGCCATGCCGTTGGGGGTGATCAGCCCCTGCACCCGCGCCGGACTCAGGCCGGCCTCATCCAGACAAAACACCGCGCCTACAGATGCTGCCAATCCCATGTCCATGCACATGGTGCTAAGCCAGAAGCGCCCCTGCCGGTCGCAACGACCGTCGTTAAACCGCATATTGGCTCGGGGATGCGTGATGCCAACCAGCAAGGAGGCCCGCAGATTTGGCGGCGCCAGCAGGGTCACCTCAAACACACCACTCTCCATAGCGGCGACCAAGCCGCCACGGCTACTCAGCACAATGCAGCCAACACGCTCAGGGCTATGCCAACTCTGTACCGTGCCAGCTTCACTGTCCCAGCGATGGATGCGCCGGCCTTCGATGTCCACCCAGTAAAGGGCCTGCTCAGTCACCGACCACACCGGCGACTCACCAACGCGGTCGCGGGTGTCGGAGATGGCGCGGACCTGCGGCATCAAAGAATCTGTTGGTTGTAAAGTCATGGCAACTTAGGTGAAGGGGCCGGTGCGAACGAACGCGCCACCCTGAAACTGCACGGCCGGGTCGCTCAGGTCCGGG
This sequence comes from uncultured beta proteobacterium, assembly GCA_903948045.1. Lineage (GTDB taxonomy): Bacteria > Pseudomonadota > Gammaproteobacteria > Burkholderiales > Burkholderiaceae_C > Rhodoferax. Next base: position 5,614 of record CAJAXU010000062.1, read on the forward strand.
GCGGCGGTTCGGGCATAGACCGCGTCGCGGAATACGTCGGAGCTGTCTTGCGGTACATAGCCCACGTGGCGGGCCTGCGCGTTGTCCCACCAGGTGACCGCGTTGTCAGACATACCGAAGATGATGGTGTGGCCCAGCACCGGCGTGCTCAGGCAGGCGGTAATCAAGCGGTGCAGGTCGTCAAAACTGAGCCAGGTGGCCAGCATGCGCCGGTCTTTGGGCTCGGGAAAGGACGAGCCAATGCGCACGCAGGCGGTCTCGATGCCGTAGCGGTCAAAGTAGAAACGCGACAGGTCTTCGCCAAAGGCCTTGCTCACGCCGTAAAGCCCGTCCGGGCGGGCCGGTTGGTCGGCGGTGATGGTCTCGCTTTGGCGGTAAAAGCCGGTCACATGGTTGGTGCTGGCAAACACCACCCGCTTGACGCCATGCACGCGCGCGGCCTCGTACAGGTTGTAGACGCCCAGAATATTCGCCTGCAGGATGGGGCCAAACGGCCCTTCCACCGACATCCCACCCATGTGCACGATGGCGTCCACGCCGCGCACCATCTCGCTTACCGCGGCCGCATCGGCCAGGTCGGCCAAGACGACTTCCTCAAAGGCGGCAGGCTCGCCCGGGCTGACCCGATCGGACAGGCGTAGCACCTCGCAGTTGGCCTTGAGCCGCTGGCGCAGGGCCTGACCCAGGCCGCCGGCGGCGCCGGTCAGCAAAATTTTGCGGTGATTTTTAAGGCTCATGGGTTCGCTTTAGGGTAAGTTTGGCCCTCGGTTGGTCCTTGGTGAAGTCAAGCGCTATCCTAAACGATGGTTTGCGGCAGAATCAACGCGACGGGCCCGTTGTTGCGATCCCGGACCCAGGCAAACCCAACACCCACCCGAAAAGCCGTACCCTTGAACACCATGCCCCCCACCCCCACGGCCGACACGCCCCGCATCACCGCCCTGCAAGTCATCCCGGTGGCCGGCTGTGACGGCATGCTGCTCAACCTGAGCGGCGCCCACGGTCCGTTTTTCACGCGCAACCTGCTGTTGCTGACTGACAGCGCCGGCCGCACCGGAGTCGGCGAAGTACCCGGCGGCGAGAAAATTCGCCAGACGCTAGAAGCCGCGCGCGACCTGGTGGTCGGGCAGTCGCTGGCCCAGTGGAACCAGGTGCTAAACGGCATGCGCCACCGGTTTGCCGACCGCGACAGCGCCGGCCGCGGCAACCAGACCTTTGACCTGCGCGTGACCATCCATGCCGTGACCGCGGTGGAAAGCGCCCTGCTCGACCTGCTGGGTCAGTTCCTGAATGTGCCGGTGGCCGCCCTGTTGGGCGAAGGCCAGCAGCGCACCTCCGTCGCGGTGCTCGGCTACCTTTTTTACGTGGGTGACCGCCATCAGACCGACCTGCCCTACCGGGCCGAGCCCGAGGCCAGCGACGACTGGCTGCGGCTGCGCCACGAGAAGGCGCTGGACACCGCCGCCATCGTCCGCTTGGCCGAGGCGGCGCAGGCGCGCTACGGTTTTCAGGACTTCAAGCTCAAGGGCGGTGTGCTGCGCGGCGAGGATGAGATCGACGCGGTAACGGCGCTGCACGAGCGCTTCCCCGAGGCGCGCATCACGCTTGACCCCAACAGCGGCTGGCTGCTCAAGGATGCGGTGCGCCTATGCCGCGACAAACACCAGGTGCTGGCCTATGCCGAAGACCCCTGCGGCGCCGAGGGCGTGTTCTCGGGGCGCGAGGTGATGGCCGAGTTTCGGCGCGCCACCGGTCTGCCCACCGCCACCAATAGGGTGGCCACAGACTGGCGCGAAATGGCCCACTCGATATCGCTGCAGTCGGTCGACATCCCGCTGGCCGACCCGCATTTCTGGACCCTGCAGGGTTCGGTGCGCGTGGCGCAGCTGTGCCAGATGTTCGACCTGACCTGGGGCTCGCATTCCAACAACCATTTTGATGTGTCGCTGGCGATGTTCACCCATGTGGCGGCAGCCGCACCGGGGCGGGTGACGGCGATTGACACCCACTGGATCTGGCAGGACGGCCAGCGCCTGACGCGCGACCCGTTGCAGATTGTGAACGGCAGCATCAGCGTGCCGACCAAACCGGGGCTGGGTATCGAGCTCGACATGGTGGAGGTGGAGAAGGCGCACCAGTTGTACCTGCGCCACGGCCTGGGCGCCAGGGACGACGCCATTGCCATGCAGTACCTGGTGCCGGGCTGGGCTTTTAACCCCAAGCGCCCCTGTCTGCTGCGCTAGGACTTGTTTAGCCCGCCACTGCTCGGCGCGTCGAGCCGGTCCTTTCAGCCACCAGGGCAAAGCCAAAAGCCAGAGCTTCGCTGATCCATTGATCAATGATCTGGCGCTCCTGCTCAGTCAGGAAAAACATCAGGTCTACATCGTGGCGGACGTAGCGCGCGGGCAGTCGGTTCAAGGCGATGCAAGCGACATCCGTGAGCATGTCATCGTCGAATTCCGGGTGGTCGTAGGACAAACGGATCACGTCTTCCAAGACCAAGCGCTCGTAATAGTTGTGGACCTGCTCAAAATTAATGGTCATGAATCCCTCAAACAAACTGGTTCAATTGCAGCAGCAGACAACCATCTTACAAGACTCGCCGGCTGCGGCCGCTGGGTTCGCGCAAGACGGTACAAGTTGGCTGCCGAACCCGGATTCAACGGCATCCCCAAAGCTATTAATCTTGTAGCAGGCTTCGTTCTGCGCTATAGTTATTGGCATCGCCGGCGCGAGAGTCGCTGGCTGGCCGGGATAGCGCTGAGGGCAAACCGGGCTGACGAGTGAACAACGCCAAGAAGGAGATTCCGTTAATGAGTTCCAAGGAAAATGCAGCGACCAACCAACTGCTGGCGCTTCTGGAATCCCGCTACGCGATTCGCGTGATGTGGGCATTGAAGGACGGACATGCACAGACCTTCCGCCTGTTGCAGGACAGCGTTGGAGGCATCACCCCAAACACGCTCAATACCCGCATCAAGGCCTTGCGCGAAGCTGGGCTTGTCGATCACAGTGGCGGCGGCTATATCGTGACACCGGTTGGCGCCGATCTGCTCAAGCGGCTTGCCGATTTGCCGGCTTTCGCTGGCAAATGGGTTGCTGGCATGGCCAAGAAATCCATCTGACCCACGGCATCCTCCAGCCATCTCGGCTGGCATAATCGGCGGTTTTTCGCAGGACTTACCAGCATGCGTGCCGGTGGGTCAGGCAGCCACAATGATGACATTCAAGGACGCACCATGAGCACCACCACCCCCTCCGGCCTACAGTACGACGACACCCTGCCCGGCACCGGACCAGAGGCTGTCAGTGGCCAAAAAGTCACCGTGCATTACACCGGCTGGCTGTTCAAGGACGGCGTCCAAGGCGCTAAATTCGACTCCAGCAAGGACCGTGGAGACCCCTTCGTGTTCTCTTTGGGCGCTGGTATGGTCATTCGCGGTTGGGACGAGGGCGTGGCCGGCATGAAGGTCGGCGGGGCTCGCACTCTGATCATTCCCGCCGAACTCGGCTACGGCGCGCGCGGCGCTGGTGGTGTGATTCCGCCAAACGCCACCCTCAAATTTGACGTCGAACTGTTGGGCGTTTCGGGCTGATCCAACTGGCGCCCTGCGGCGCAACCCGGCGCCCAACCCGAGCAAAGACTCCAGTCAGCCCACTTGAAATTGTCAGGGCTGCCCTGATCTGCCGGGAGTCAATTTGATCAACCCGTTCACATGTATGTCTGATCCAAACACCTCCCCCCCTCCTTCAATGGCCACCAACTACCAGAGCACAGACGAAATGGTCGCGGCCATGGACGCTGGCGCGCTCGCCAAAGTTCAGGCTGACCTGGCCGACCTGCAGGCCAAGAGTGCCGATCTGGCGGACCAGTATTTGCGGGCCAAAGCCGAAGCCGAAAATGCGCGCCGCCGAGCTGAGGACGAGATCGCCAAAGCACGCAGGTTTGCCGTTGAAGCCTTTGCAGAGAGCCTGCTGCCGGTGGCTGACAGCCTGGAAGCCGGTCTGCTCATCAAGGACGCCACGATCGAGCAAATCCGCGAGGGCGCCCAAGCCACGTTGCGCCAACTGGTTGCGGCATTGGAGCGCAACAAAGTGCTGGCAATCAACCCGGCCGCCGGCACCCGGTTTGACCCGCACCAACACCAGGCCATCAGTGTCGTGCCGTCGGAGCTGGACGCCAACACGGTGGTCACGGTTCTGCAAAAAGGCTATGCCATTGCTGAACGTGTGCTGCGGCCAGCCTTGGTGACGGTTAGCGCACCGAAATAATCATTTGCGTGGCTTGAAAAGCTTCAAGTAAGACGCAAGTTCGAAACATCTGAATACAGGAGTTCATCATGGGAAGAATCATCGGCATTGACCTCGGCACCACCAACAGCTGCGTGGCCATCATGGAGGGCAACACCCCCAAAGTGATCGAAAACTCAGAGGGCGCCCGCACCACCCCAAGCATCATCGCCTACCAAGAGGACGGCGAAGTGCTGGTGGGCGCATCTGCCAAACGTCAGGCAGTGACCAACCCCAGGAACACGCTGTTTGCCGTCAAACGTTTGATCGGCCGAAAGTTCACTGAGAAAGAAGTCCAAAAAGACCTCGACCTGATGCCCTACAAGATTGTGGCGGCTGATAACGGTGACGCCTGGGTCGAATCCCGTGGTAACCGCCTTGCGCCACAGCAAGTCAGCGCCGACGTGCTGCGCAAAATGAAAAAAACAGCGGAAGACTACTTGGGCGAAGCAGTCACCGAGGCCGTTATCACCGTACCGGCCTACTTCAATGACGCCCAGCGACAGGCCACCAAGGACGCGGGCCGCATCGCCGGCCTTGAAGTCAAACGCATCATCAATGAGCCCACCGCAGCAGCGCTGGCCTTTGGTCTGGACAAGAACGAAAAAGGTGATCGCAAGATCGCGGTCTATGACCTGGGCGGCGGCACGTTTGACGTCTCTATCATCGAAATTGCCGATGTGGATGGCGAAAAGCAGTTTGAGGTGCTGTCGACCAATGGTGACACCTTCCTGGGCGGCGAGGATTTCGACCAGCGCATCATTGATTTCATCATTGGCGAGTTCAAGAAAGATCAGGGCGTTGACCTGGGCAAAGACGTGTTGGCCCTGCAGCGACTCAAGGAAGCCGCTGAAAAAGCCAAGATCGAGTTGTCGAGCAGCGCGCAGACCGACATCAACCTGCCCTACATCACCGCAGACGCCTCAGGGCCGAAGCACCTGAGCATCA
>CAJAXU010000063.1 GCA_903948045.1 uncultured beta proteobacterium
CCCCACCATTGCCCCCACTGTTATGCTGGTTTGGAGTGTAGCTTGCTGGATTACTTTGGACTACAAGTAAATTTGACTAGTTGTTAAGTCATTGATTTAATTGAATATTATTAAAAATTTTAGACTGTGATAGACTTTGCTGGATGAACTCGAACAATTATGGGGTGCAAGGGGTCGAAGGTTCGAATCCTTTCACACCGACCATATGAATCTGGGACTTAGAGCAGCAATGCTCTAAGTCCTTTCTTCATTCTGCCCCTGTTGCACCCCCTCGCACGCCCCAAGAAAGCCTTCATGCCCCAGCCGGTCAACCCGCCCCTGTCCCGTCGCCGAGAGCTCTGGCTGTTGTTTACCCTTGCCGGAATCCAGTTCACCAATATTCTGGATTTCATGATCATGATGCCGCTGGGGCCGCAGTTCACCCGTATTTTTGCCATCAGCGACGCCAGTTTCGGTCTGTTGGTTTCCGCCTACACCTTGGCGGCTGGTGCCTCTGGCCTGCTGGCTGCCACTTACCTGGACAAGTTCGACCGCAAGAAGCTGTTGTTGGTGCTCTATGCCCTGTTCGGCGTGGCCACCCTGGCCTGTGGACTGGCGCCCGACTACCCGACCCTAATGGCGGCGCGGGTGCTGGCGGGCATCTTTGGCGGCGTGCTCTCGGCGCTGGCGCAAACAGTGGTGGCCGACGTTATTCCGTTTGAGCGGCGCGGCCGTGCGATGAGCGTTGTGATGACCTCGTTCTCTGTTGCTACAGTCGCCGGGGTGCCGACCGGTCTGTTCCTGGCTGCGCACCTGAGCTGGCATGCGCCGTTTTTCGGCATTGCTGCATTGGTTGGCCTGTTGTCTGTGCTGGCGTTCGTGACGCTGCCGCCGCTGAATGCACACTTGCAAGGCCCGCATCGGCCTTCTGCCTTCGGTGCCATTCGGCAAGTGCTGCAGGACCCGAATCACCTGAAAGCGTTCGCCTTCTCGGCCTTGCTGATGTTTGCCGGGTTCACCGTCATCCCGTTCATCACGATTTACCTACAGACCAATGTCGGCTGGCGTTCCGACCAGGTGTTTTATGTTTACCTGTGCGGCGGCGTTGCCACTTTATTCAGTGCGCGCCTGATTGGCGTGCTAACTGACCGGCGCGGCAAGGTGCCGCTGTTTCGTGTGATGGCGGCGCTGGTGATCTTGCCCATGGTCGCCACCACCTTGACCGAAGGCCTGCCTATGTGGGCGGTCTTGATCGTTTCTACCCTGTTTTTCACCTGCATGAGCGGGCGCATGATTCCGGGCATGGCCATCATTGCGTCTTGCGCCAACCCGGCGCTGCGCGGCACCTTCATGGCGCTTAATTCATCGGTACAGTCAGCGGGCATGGGGGTTGCGGCATTTATTGGTGGCAGCCTGATCAGTCGTGATGCCAACCACTTGGTGCAAAACTACTGGATGGCCGGCTTGGTGGGCGCCTGCGCCAGCCTGGCCGCCATGGCGCTGGCCGGCCGGTTGGACATGCACCAACCGGCGGCGCCGTGATTCAGAAGGCGTAGAACGGGCCGGTGCCCGCTGCAGAGGTCTCGTTTTCGATTCCCAGATACACGCGGCGACCGTAGAAAAACGGCAGTCCCCAATCAAAGCCCCGAGAGTCGCCCAGGGATCCGGCCAGTGTCGGCAACACCGCCTTGGCCGGGCTTGTAAACAGGAGCAGGGCGTTGTCGACGGCAAAGTTGACGGGCACTGTCACACTGTTGGTGCCGACCAGCGATGCTGATGCATTGACTCGGACGGGCGGACAATAAAAGCGAATCGGCTCGCTGCCCGCGCACAGGGGAATTGAGGCGGAGTCAAAGAAAAGTGCGTTGGATCCGGTGTCAAGAAAACTGTTGGTTAGCTGCTTGCCCGACAGTACGGTCGTGATGCGACCAGTGGCGCTGGTGCTGACCAGGCTGCCCGGAACATACTGGTTGTTGGCCTGCGTCCCGATACCAAAAATCAGGGTGCCATTGAGGCCGACGGCCCCGGCAGCGGCAACCGCGGGCAGTTCAAACAAGAAGCCATTGTTGTCGCCGTTGAAGCGAGGAACCGGGTTGCTGAGTTGCTGGGCCAGACTGGCCACAGAAGCCTGGGCCGCCGTGCAATTGGCAGAGGTGCATTTGAAGTAGTAACCGTTAAACAGATTGGTCACGCAACTGGTGCCGCAATCCTGCTTGAGCAGGCTGACGCCCAACACGCCGTTGGCGCCCAGGCTGGCGACTGAATTGAGAGGCAGCCCTGTCGCGCAGTTGCCGCTCAGGGCCGCAGTTGCCGGCTCGCCCATCAGCTGTGTTGGTAGGGTAGCAGCAGTTTTACCGCCCAGCTTAAGGTCAAAGGTTGCAACCGGGCCCCAGGCAAAACTGTTGTCGACAAATTGGATGCAGTTGAGCAGGGGAAAGCCCTGCGGACTCAGCTGAAGGTTTAGTTTCAGGTCAGGGCGGATCACTGAAGCCAGGAGCCTCAAGCCGGTGGAGCCGCTGTCCACCAGCACGTGGCTGATGGTCTGGCATTGGCTGCTGCTGCCCGGCTCACAGATGGTGACGCTGGTGTACAAACGGTTGACGCTGTTGCCGGTCGGGCCCCGGTCGACGGTGACTGCTATCGCGTTGTTACCTGCCGGCACCACCACCGTCGGCAGGTCGGCCGGCAGGCTGCTCCCGCCGCCACACCCTGCTATGCAGATTGACAGCAGTGTGCCGATGATCCAGTGGTTCCAGCCCTTAACCAAGTAAATCATGGATATTGACGCCGGCTGGCACCAGGGTCGGCACATAGGCATGGCCAAAAAATCACCCATTCGGCCGCTGGAGCGCACGACCAGCCCTTCTTGCACCAAGTTCACAGGTCCGCCGCGCAGGCCGGCCTGGCGCACCGCGTCGGTATGGCGCTGGAAGATGGTCAGGTAGTCTCCCAGCAAAGCCTTCAGGTCCGGCAATACGGGGCCGCGCCAAGCCACTGCAAAGACCAGTCCGGCGGGGGTGACAAACTCTTGCACCCGGGTCCCACTGGGGAGAAGGATTTCCTGCACGGTGTAAGCGGCAGTGACACTCGCCGGCGGAATAGTCGGCGCAGCCCCCAAGGTTGCCCAGCCTGTACGCGAGGCACAGGCGATGACCAGGGTGATCAGCAGCCTCTGCCAAGATAGTCTCGCACAGGCTGGGGGGCAGGCTGATGTTGTCATTGGCCCCAAATATAGCCTGCCACTGCCGACGCGACCACCAAGCTGGCGATCAGGCCGACGCCGGCGAGCAAGTCGATAACCCGGCCGGCCCAGTAGTCAAACCGGTCTTGCAAAGCCGCGCCTGTGCGCCGCTCCAGGTCGGCAGTGCTCAGTAGCGTGTGCTTGTCCATGGCGAACCCCCCAGAATCAATGATGCAGACCGGTCATCATCGGCCCGGGGCGAGCCGGTGCAGTTGACAAATGTCAAGGCTGCCCTGCCAGTTGTGACAGCCCTCGCGGTCGCGTGCGGCGTGCGATGGGTGCCGCAATTGGCGGTGTAATAGGGGAATGCATATCAAACATTTACCCAGCCTGGACGCCTGCCTTGAGTCCGCATGAATTGACGCAGGCGTCGCTGGCCGCATTTGAGCAAATACTGGCCGGCACGCCGGGCTTTCGGGCCCGTCCCGGGCAGCAGGCTATGGCTGAGCGCATCGCCAGCAGCATGGCTGCTGTCACGCTGGGCGAACACCCTGAACCGGTTCGGGCGGTGAGTGTGATTCAGGCCGGTACGGGGGTCGGCAAGTCAGCCGCCTACGGGTCGACCATGGTGGCGCTGGCGCTGGCGCTGAAGACCCGGGTGGTCATCTCTACCGCCACGGTGGCCTTGCAGGAGCAGCTGATGAGCAAGGACCTGCCGGCCCTGGCGGCCGTACTCGAGACCCCATTTGTGTTCGCACTGGCCAAGGGCCGTGGCCGCTACGTTTGCAAGTTCAAGCTTGACCGCCTGAACGGTGGCGCCACCGAGGGCGCCGATGACGACTTGTTCGGCCCAGACGACGACGCCCCGCCGCCAACCGCTGCGTATGGGCGCCAACTCCGAGGCGATGACCCGCAGGCGCGACGAGACACCTTGTACGCCATGCTGGCTACCGCCCTGGCCGATGGCCAATGGGATGGCGATCGGGATAATTTGCCCGATCAACCCGAAGCACATGACTGGGCGACCGTGGCCGCCGAGCGCCACACCTGTACCGCCCGCCATTGCCCGCGCTACCGGGAGTGCAGTTACTACCAGGCGCGCAGCCGCTTGGCTGAGGCGCAGGTGATTGTGGCCAACCACGACCTGGTGTTGGCCTCGGTCGGCATGAAGACCCTGCCCGAACTTGACAACTGTCTGCTGGTGTTTGATGAGGGTCATCACTTGCCGGTCGTCGCCTTGCGCCAGTTTTCCAGTGCCATGGACCTGTCCAACCTGCGCTGGCTTGACAAGCTGCCCAAAGCCCTGCGGGAGGTCAGCGGCAAAATTCAGTTGGTGCTGGCACAAGACGTCGACACACTGGCGCAACAACTCAAGGCTGCGCTACACGACCTGACGCGTTTGCTGATGGACCGCCTGAGCGCTGATTCAGCCGGTTACAACAGCCGACACCGCCTGCCGCACGGTGTGTTGGCACCCGAACTGCAGGCGCCCCTGGCCCTGGTGCAAGGCCATGCCACCGGTTTGTCGGCTGTGCTGGAAGAGCTTGCCGGCGAGCTCAAGCGCCTGGTTCGCGAGGACCCGGCCCAGGCGCCTGGTTGCGCCTTGATGTACGCCCGACTGGGTCAGTTGGCGCCGCGCCTGCTGGCAGTAGCCCATACCAGCAGCCTGCTGCTGACCCACGGGGACCAGCCACTGGCCAAGTGGTTCGAGGCGGACACCAGCTCCGGCCTGGTGGTTGTGAGCGCCCATGCCTGCCCGATCGTGCCAGGTGATCTGCTGCGCCAGCACCTCTGGCGGCAGGTTCGGGCCGCAGTGATCACCTCGGCCACCTTGACCAGTTGTGGCAGTTTTGATTATTTCTTGCAGGAGGCTGGTTTAGACGCGCAGCCCCAGGTGACAACGCTGGCGGTGGACAGCCCCTTTGATTACCAGGCCCAGGGCCGACTGGTGGTGGTGGAAACGGTGGCTGATCCCCGCGATGCCCCCGCCTATACCCGTGACATGGTGGCCGCACTGATGGCGGACCTGCGGCAGGTCAACCATGGCGCGCTGGCGCTCTTCACCTCCAGGCTGCAGATGAAAGCAGCTGTCGATGTGCTGGATGCGGGGCTGCTGCCCTGCGTGCTGGTGCAGGGCCAGTTGTCCCGCGGCCGCTTGCTGGCGGCGCATCAGGCCCGCGTTGAGGGTGGGCAACCATCGATTATTTTTGGGCTGCAGTCCTTTGGCGAGGGGCTGGACCTGCCGGGGCGCTTGTGTGAGACCGTGTTCATCGCCAAACTGCCATTCAGTCCACCGGCTGACCCGGTGGAAGAAGCCAGGGCCGAATGGCTCAAAACGCTCGGGCGGGACCCCTTTGCCGAGTTGGTGGTGCCAGCCACGGGCATTCGCCTGCTGCAATGGACCGGCCGCGCCATTCGCACCGAGGAGGACCAGGCGACGGTGGTCTGTTACGACCGGCGGCTGCTGCAACAGTCTTATGGGCAGCGTATGCTACGCGGGCTGCCGCCCTACACCGTCTCACGCCGCAGTGCGCAGCCACAAGCCTGAAAGTCAAGATGTCGATCATTGAAACGCTGAAGCAATCCGAGCTCTTCAAAGACCTGCAAGACCACGAGTTGGCGCTGGTGGCTGCCACGGTGGTCGAGACGCAGCTGCCAACCGATGCGGTCCTGCTGACCCAACATGAGCCGGCGCCCGCCGTTTTCATCCTCAAGAGTGGCGCCGTCAAGGTGATGGTCAATGGCGAGATCGTGGCCCAAATCAGCACGGTGCAGTGCTTTGGCGAAATGTCGTGCGTGGTTCCTGACACCGTGGCGACCGCCTCGGTGGTCACACTGGGGAACTGCCAACTGCTCAGCATCAGCAAGGCGGCATTTTTGCAAATGCTAGAAGACATTCCCCGGCTGTGGCGTGCTTTATTCCTGCAATCGAGCGAACGCCTCAAAACGGCAACCCGACGGCAGAGCGAAATTCTGCAGCACACGCCACAGGGTTTCATGAAGCTGGACCGGGCCGCCAGGGTCACCAACGAATACTCGCTCAAGTGTGCCCGCTATTTTGGCAAGGACAACTTGGCCGGCGTGTCCTTCGCCGGGTTGGTGAGTGGGGACAATGCGGCGGAGCAGGCCTCTTGGTTTGAAACCTATGCCATGCTGTTTGAAGATTCTTTCATGGCCTTTGAGGACCTGACTGGCCTGCTCACGCAAGAGCTCAAACTGCCTTCACCCGACGGCGACAGTGAGTACGTGTTTTCTTACCATGCCTCCCGCGGTGCTGACGGCGCCGTGACTGCGGTCGATGTCGGGGTGGAAGATGTCACGGCGCAACGCAAGCTCGAACGCGCCAATGAGGCGCTCAAGGCACAGCAGGACACCTTGGGCAAAATTCATGAGAACCCCGAAATCTTTTTTGAAGCCGCAGAGCTGTTGACGCGTACCTTGGCCGAGGTGACTGCGCTGGCCCAGTCCCTGGCCTCAGTGACGCCATTGCAGCAGGCGGCGCGACTGGAGGACAGCATGCGCCAGTTGCACAGCCTCAAAGGCCTGGCTGGCATGTTCGCCCTCAAGCCGGTGCAGGCCGGTGCGCACGAGCTGGAGTCGGCGATCCTGGCCTTTGCGCATCAGACTGCCATCACGGCGGAACAGCAACAGGGGTTCCAGGCCGGGCTTGCCCGCCTGGCCGACGCGCAGCAGAGTGTGCAGGGCCTGATTGACAAAATGGGCAGTGCTTTGCGGCAGCGCCTCACCGGCACTGTGCTGTCCGACCAGGATCTCGCGCGGCTGCGCGCCGCCATTGCACAGGGTGATCTGGCTGCTGTGGCCAGCATCATGGCCGCGCTGGAGGCGGTTGATTCCAGTCGGCTGTTCTCGGCCTGGGCGTCTGAGGTGGCGCGCCTGGCGCAGGACCTCGGCAAGCAGGCGCGCTTTGAGCTGTCGGGGGAGGGCGGCAAGCTCGATAAGCCGGTGTTCGACGCGCTGAGCAAGGTTTTCCCCCACCTGCTGTCCAACGCGCTGTGCCACGGCATTGAGCTGCCTGAGGTGCGTGAGGCTGCGGGCAAACCTGGCACGGGCACGCTCCAAGTCGTGCTGGCGGCTGAGGCCGGCATGCTGCGGATCCAAGTGGCGGACGACGGCCGGGGCCTGGATTTTCAAGAGCTTCCCGCCAAGGCGCGACAAAAAACCGGGCTGAACCAAGCCTTGGTCGTCGACTGCGAGCGCACCGGTCAGCCCTGGCGCATCCTGTTGCTGCCCGG
>CAJAXU010000064.1 GCA_903948045.1 uncultured beta proteobacterium
GCTGCGCCAGTTCATGGCCGGTCTGCAAACCTATGGGCCCGACCTGCTGTTGCTGTGGGCGCCCTTTGTCAACTCGTTCCGCCGCTATGTCAGCGGCAGCCAGGCGCCCGTCAACCTGCAGTGGGGCTATGACAACCGCACCGCTGGCCTGCGCGTGCCCGACAGCCCACCAGCAGCACGCCGGGTGGAGAACCGCATCGCCGGGGCTGACGCCAACCCCTACCTTGCCATCGCCGCCTCGCTGGCCGCCGGCCTGGCCGGGATGGACGCGCACCTACAGGCCACCGAGCCCCTGGTCGGCAATGGCTACGACCAGGCGCGCGGCCTGCCGCGTGATTTTTCCCAGGCTTTGGCGCAAATGGCCGCAAGCCCAGTGGCGCGGCAGTTGCTGGGTGACACCTTTGTCACCGGTTTTTGCGCCGTCAAGGCGCTGGAGCACGACAGTTACCTGGCCGAGATCAGCGCTTGGGAGCGGCGCTACCTGCTGCCGCTGGTCTGAGCCTGCGGACTACAAGGCACCGCTGCGCTTGAAGCGGTCGGTGGCCGCCACCAGTGCGGCGGCAATGCCGGGCTCAAAAGCCGCGTGGCCGGCGTCCTCCACCATCTGAAAGCTGGCCTCCGGCCAAGCCTGATGCAGGCGCCAGGCCGACAGCGGCGGACAGACCACGTCGTAACGGCCCTGGATGATGGCGGCCGGTAAGTGACGGATGCGGTCGACCCCACGGATCAGTTGGTCATCGCCCAAGAACGCCTGGTTGCGGTAGTAATGCGCCTCCAGCCGGCCCACGCCCAGCGCCACCGCGTCGCTGCCAAACTCTTCAGCCACCTCCGGGTGCGGCAGCAGGTGCAGGCAGCTGCCCTCATAGCGGCTCCAGGTGCGTGCCGCCTGCAGGCCCTCGGCCGGGTCGGCACCGAACATCCGCTTGGTATAGGCGCCGAGCAAATCGCCCCGCTCCTCGGGCGGGATCGGCGCCACCAACTCGGCGTGCGCCTCCGGGAAAAACCAGCGCATGCCATTGAGGAACCAGTCCAACTCGGGCGGCGTGCACAAGAAGATGCCGCGCAAGACAAAGCCGGTGCAGCGTTGCGGATGCGCCTGGCCGTAGGCCAGTGCCAGCGTCGAACCCCAGGAGCCGCCAAACACCAGCCAGCGCTCAATGCCCATCAACTCACGCAGGCGCTCGATGTCGGCCACCAGGTGCGCCGTGGTGTTGTCGCGGGTCTCGCCCAGCGGGGTCGATTGCCCGGCGCCGCGCTGGTCAAACAGCACGATGCGGTAGTAGGCTGGGTCAAAAAACTGCCGATGCGCCTTGGACAGACCGGCCCCCGGGCCGCCGTGCAAAAACAGCACCGGCACCCCCTGCGGGTTGCCGCACTCCTCCCAGTACAGGGTGTGCAGGGCGTCGACCGCCAAGTGGCCGCTGCGGTAGGGCTCGATCGGCGGATAGAGGGGGCTGGCGCTGGCGGTGTGGGCGGCTGGGGTGGTTGACATGGCGCAGGCTCGCGGCAAAAAAACCTGATTTTGCGCTTAGCCCGCAGTGGCGATGCTGACACTGGGCGCATCATTGGCTCTATCAATCGATTAGCGAGTTTCAATTGGCATCATATATAAACACTCGCTATCATTCGTTCTGTGTTGATTGATTCAATCTATTTTTAACCGGAGTTCAGTATGACCACCCCAGTCCGCCCCGAGATCAAGACCCTAGCCAACCTCGAAGCCGCCTTCGCCGGCGAGTCGATGGCCCACATCAAGTACCGCTATTTCGCCAAACTGGCGCGCGAGGCCGGTGACGAAGACACGGCACGCACCTTTGAGGCCACCGCCGATCAAGAAGTGATGCACGCCTTTGGCCACCTGGACCTGCTCTACCCCAAGGCCAGCATGACGCCGGCCAAGGCACTGCAAATCGCCATAGACGGCGAAACCTATGAGTACACCGAGATGTACCCCGGCTTCCGGCAAACCGCCGAGGCCGAGGGCAATGCCGCCGCCGTGGCGGAAATGGACGCTCAAATTGGCGAGTCGCAGACGCACGCGGCACAATTCAGGGCCACGCTGGAGAAAGCGCAAAAACGCTTTGCCGCCCTGGCCCGGGTAGAAGAGCGGCACGCCAAACACTACCAGGCCCAGCTGGACAAGGTCAGCGCCTGACGTTTCGCTATATTTTTAATAGCTAGACCATCAATAACCACGTGGCCTAGAGCCCGATTTCTTATATTTATTTTGGAGTTAGACATGAAGACCTGGATTTGCATTGTGTGCGGTTTTATTTATGACGAAGCGGCGGGCCTGCCCGGTGACGGCATCCCCGCCGGCACGCTGTGGGCCGACGTGCCCGCCGACTGGACCTGCCCAGACTGCGGCGTGGCCAAGGCCGACTTCGAAGCTGTCGAGATCTGAGCCCCGGCCCGCCTGCCATGAGCCACCCCCTGATCGTCATTGGCGCCGGCCTGGCCGGCTGGACCACCGTGCGCGAGTTCCGCAAGTTCGACCCTGACACGCCAGTGACGCTGATCACTGCCGACAGCGGCGACTTTTACGCCAAACCGACGCTGTCCAACGCCATGGCCCAGCAACGCGGCCCGGCGCAGCTGGTCACCACGCCAGCAGCACGCATGGCCGAGACGCTCAAGGTCAAGCTGCTGGCACACACCCCGGTGCTGGCAATTGACCCAGCCCAGCGCCTGGTGCGCACCGCGCAGGGCGACTTGAATTACCGCGACCTGGTGCTGGCTACCGGTGCGCTGGCCATCCGCCTGCCGCTGGCAGGCGATGCCGCCGACCAGGTGCTGGCGGTGAACAGCCTGGACGACTTTGCCGCCTTCCACACCCGGCTGCTGGCCGGGCGCGCGCCTGAGGCACCCAAGGCCCGGGTGCTGATCATGGGCGCCGGGCTGATCGGCTGCGAGTTTGCCAATGACCTCGCCGGCACCGGGCACCCGGTGCAGCTGGTCGATCCGGCCGTTGCCCCGATCGCGGCCCTATTGCCAGCCCAAGCCAGCGCCGAGCTGCAGGCCGCTCTGACTGGCTTGGGTGTGCAGTGGCACTTTGGCACTACCGTGACGGCCATTGACCAAGCCGCTGCGGACGAGGCTGTCCCCGGCGCCTTGCGCGTGACGCTGGCCAACGGCCAACGCCTGGAGGCCGACCTGGTGCTGAGCGCCATCGGGCTGCGCGCCAACACCGCGCTGGCACAAGCCGCCGGCCTGCACTGTGAACGCGGCGTGGTGGTGGATGCCAGCCTGCGCACCAGCCAGCCGCACATTTACGCGCTGGGCGACAACGCCCAGTACGCCGGCCAGGATTGGGACGATCCGGCCAAGGCGCCGGTGGCGGGTGGCCGCACCCTGCCCTATGTGATGCCGATCATGAACGCCGCCAAGGCGCTGGCCGCCACCCTGGCCGGCACCCGCACCGCGCTGGTGTTTCCGCTGATGCCGGTGGCGATCAAGACGCCGGCGCTGCCAATTGTGGTGGCGCCGCCGGCACCGGGCACGGCCGGCGGCTGGCACAGTGTCTCCGCCGGTATCTGGCAATTTCGCGATGCGCAGGAGCAGGTGCGCGGCTTTGTGCTCAGCGGCGCGCAAACCGCGCAGCGCATGGCCCAAAGCAAGCTGGTGCAGTTGTAAGCCGCGCGCCGGCTCAGTTCTGCAGGGTATCGAAATTGCCGCCTAGGGTTTTCCCGTAGTCGGCACTACAATAATTGCCCCACAGCAAGAACGACCGCTCCCATTTTGGGTTGATACTGGTCGCAGCAGGAGACAAACATGCCCGACAGCACGCCCAACACCGAAGAAAAACGTGCGCAACTGCGCCGCGCCGCGCTCGAATACCACGAGTTCCCCACGCCGGGCAAGATCGCCATCGCGGCCACCAAGCAGCTGGTTAACCAGCACGATCTGGCGCTGGCCTACTCACCCGGCGTCGCCGCGCCCTGCGAAGAGATCGTCAAAGACCCCAACAACGCCTTCAAATACACCAGCCGCGGCAACCTGGTGGCGGTGATCACCAACGGCACTGCCGTGCTGGGCCTGGGCGACATCGGGCCACTGGCAGCCAAGCCGGTGATGGAGGGCAAGGGCGTGCTGTTCAAGAAGTTCGCCGGCATCGATGTCTTTGACATCGAAATCAACGAGAAACACGACCTCGACAAGCTGGTCGACATCATTGCCTCGCTGGAGCCCACTTTTGGCGGTATCAACCTGGAAGACATCAAGGCGCCAGATTGCTTTTATGTCGAGCGCCGCCTGCGCGAACGGATGAAGATCCCGGTCTTCCACGACGACCAGCACGGCACGGCGATCGTCGTTGGCGCAGCACTGCTCAACGCGCTCAAGGTGGTGGGCAAGGACCCTCAGCAGGTCAAACTGGTGACCTCGGGCGCCGGTGCGGCGGCGCTGGCCTGCCTGGGCCTGCTGGTCAAGCTCGGCATGCCGCGCCAGAATATTTATGTCACTGATCTGGCGGGCGTGGTCTATGAGGGCCGCACCGAACTGATGGACGAGGACAAGATCGTCTTTGCCCAAAAAACCAGTGCACGCACCCTGAGCGAGATCATCGAGGGTGCCGATATTTTTCTTGGGCTCTCGGCCGGCGGCGTGCTCAAGCCGGCCATGGTGCAAAAAATGGCGGCGAACCCAATCATTTTTGCCCTGGCCAACCCCAACCCGGAGATCTCCCCGGAAGACGTCAAGGCGGTACGCAGCGACGCGGTGATGGCCACCGGCCGCACCGACTACCCCAACCAGGTCAACAACGTCCTGTGTTTTCCCTATATTTTTCGCGGCGCGCTCGATGCCGGCGCCTCCACCATCACGGTCGAGATGGAGATCGCGGCCGTGCACGCGATAGCCGAGCTGGCGCAGGCCGAGCAAAGCGAGGTGGTGGCGGCCGCCTACGCCGGTGAGCAACTGGCCTTTGGGCCGGAATACCTGATTCCGAAACCGTTTGACCCGCGCCTGATGATGAAGATCGCGCCAGCGGTGGCCAAGGCGGCGGCCGACAGCGGCGTAGCCCTGCGCCCGATTGCCGACATGGACGCCTACCGCGAACGCCTGCAGAGCTTCGTCTATGCCTCCGGCACCATGATGAAGCCGATCTTCGCAGCGGCGAAAAAAGCGCTCCGTAAACGCGTGGCCTATGCCGAAGGCGAAGAAGAACGGGTGCTGCGGGCCGCGCAGCTTGTGGTGGATGAAGGCGTGGCATTGCCCACTCTGATCGGGCGCCCGGCGGTGATCGCTGAGCGGATCGAGAAATTCGGCCTGCGCTTGCGCTCGGGCCTCGATTACGCGGTGGTCAATGTGGAGGACGACCACCGCTACCGCGATTTCTGGCAAACCTACCACCGCATGACCGAGCGCAAGGGCGTGACCAGCCAGATCGCCAAAATCGAAATGCGCCGGCGCCTGACCCTGATCGGCGCCATGTTGCTGCACAAGGGTGACGTCGACGGCCTGATCTGTGGCACCTGGGGCACCACGGCCATGCATTTGCAGTACGTGGACCAGGTCATTGGCAAACGCGCCGGGGTTAACACCTATGCCTGCATGAACGGTCTTTTGCTGCCCGATCGGCAGGTGTTTTTGGTCGACACCCATGTCAACTACGACCCAAGCGCCGAGCAACTTGCCGAAATCACCGTGATGGCGGCAGAGGAAATGATGCGCTTTGGCATTCGGCCCAAGGCGGCCCTGCTGTCGCACTCCAACTTCGGCAGCAGCAGCCAGCCCAGCGCCCTGAAAATGCGGCAAACCCTGGAACTGCTGCGCGCTCAAGCCCCCTGGCTCGAGGTTGACGGCGAAATGCATGGCGATATGGCGCTGGACGGTCGGGCCCGCGCCAGCCTGATGCCCAACAGCACCCTGTCGGGCGACGCCAACCTGCTGGTCTTGCCCAACATCGATGCCGCCAATATTTCTTACAACCTGTTGAAAACCGCAGCCGGCGGCAACATCGCGATCGGCCCGGTGCTGCTGGGTGCGGCCAAACCCGTGCACATTTTGACGCCCAGCGCCACCGTTCGGCGCATCGTCAACATGACAGCACTCACCGTGGCCGACGCCAACGCCAGCCGCTAAGCCCGGGTTTACAAGTGTGCGCTTGCTTATGAATAAATCACCCTATATTTTTGCTTAATTTTTAAGCATTCACTTGCATTTTTTCGGCAAATACGCGACACTTCGTTCATCGGAGTTTCCGGGTTTACCCGGAGTGTGATGGGGAGTTGCTTGATGGTGTGGTCGCAAGCCCTGAAATGGGTTTTTGCCGGTTGCTTACTAGGTGCTTTGGCTGGGGGCGTGCAAGCCAAGGTCGCGGTCACAGGCGATGCGGCAGGCATCATCTCGTTAGCCGAATTGCCCAAACAAGGGGCGCAGATTCATGCGCTGATCTTGCGGGGCGGTCCGTTTGCTTATGAGAAAGATGGCAGTGTTTTTGGCAACCGTGAACAGTTGCTGCCCGCCCACAAGCGCGGCTATTACCGGGAATACACGGTGCCAACACCTGGCGCCAAGAACCGGGGCAAGCGGCGCATTGTGTGTGGTGGCCAAGCCAAAGCACCGGACGTTTGCTACTACACGGCCGACCACTACGCGAGCTTCCGCAAAATCGGACCGTAATTTTTTTAGTTTAAGTTTATTAGAAAGTGAGGAGGGGATGAATATGCCACTTCGTCAAGCCGCGGTCGCGCCAGAGCGCGAGGCCACTGAGACGCCTTTGCGGGGCATCCGCAGCAACATCGTGCAGTCGATCCGCGCCTTCCGGGTGCAAGAGCTGCAAGATGCAGCGCAAACCCTGGGCCAGCATTTCCTGTACGCCAATCTGGCCAATGCCCAAACCAAGCAGGAAGTGCTCGACCTGATCGGTCAGCAATTCATGCTGTCATCCCACGTTGGCAAGAACTTTGATGCCTTGTACGATGGCATGACCGACCCGCTGCACAAATCCGGCCCACAGCCCGGTTTCATTGTGGTGCTGGAACATGTCCCGGCCAACGCCCGCTTTGACAAGGAGGCGCGCGAACAACTGCTCGATATTTTCCGTGACGCCGCAGACTATTGGGGGGATCGAAAAATACCGTTCCGCTGCTTCTATTCTTTTCTGTAGCCCGTTCTGCACACACCAGCCAAGCAGAACGGGCGAATGAGGCAAGCAGCAACACCGCGTCCACCCCAGGCGTGACCGGTATTGAACTCACCACCGAATCGGGCGAAAAAATGCCGACTGACAAGTTGCTTGACGTGTCGCCGTTGGCGCTGCGCATGAGCAGCCCTTTCAATGCCGGTTACTGGCTGACCGCCGCCTGAAGCAGGCACCCAGCATTGGCAAAAAGGCCCACTTCGGTGGGCCTTTTTTATGTATGGCGCCGATGCTTGGCGTGCCTGGACCGGCGTCAGACCGGCTGAGGCGCCAGTTGACTCACCAGCGCCAGGTACTCATCCACCGGCACCTCCTCGGCGCGCCGCTGCACATCAAAATCACCGGCAAAGGCTTTTGCCTCAAGCCAGCGGCCCAGCGTGTGACGCAGCAGTTTGCGGCGCTGGCTGAACGCCACCTGCACCACCTCGCTCAAAAGCGCCACCGGCAGCGCCGCCGGGTCCTGGCGCGGCACCATGCGCACCACAGCGCTGTCGACCCGGGGTGGTGGCTCGAAACTGTGCGGCGACACCAGCAGCACGGACGCCATGGCGTAGCGCCACTGCAGCATCACACTCAGCCGACCATAGGCTGCGGTGGCCGGGCGCGCCACCATCCGGTCGACCACCTCTTTTTGCAGCATGAAATGCTGGTCTTCAATCAGGTCCACCTGGTCGAGCAGGTGGAACAGAATGGGCGTCGAAATGTTATACGGGAGATTGCCGACTACTCTTATTTTGATAGCAGAGTCGGTAGGTCTGACAAGGGCTAGATCGACTTTTAGCACGTCGGACTCGATCACGGTCAGCTGCGGATGCAGCCGCAGTCGGGCCGCCAGGTCACGGTCCAACTCAATCACCGTCAGGTGGCCCAGTCGCTCCACCAGCGGCTGGGTCAAGGCGGCCAGACCTGGGCCGATTTCCACCATGAGCTCACCGGCCCGCGGCGCAATGGCCGATACGATGGCGTCAATCACCCCGGCTTCGGCCAAAAAATGCTGGCCGAAGCGTTTGCGCGCCACATGCTTCATCGGGTTCGCCCGGTGGCTGCAGTCTGGACCGGGTCGCGCCGGGTGCCGCTCACGGCGCCAGCTCGCGCAGTTCCACGTAGGCTCGGCTGCGCTGATCCTGGGCCCAAAGCAGGTAGGCTTCGTCCAGTTTCTTTTCACGCAACAGGCCGCGCACCGCTTCCCGCTGTTCCCGCTGGCTGGTTTCCACGCGGCGCCGCTCCAGCACCTCGATCAGGTGAACGCCAAACCGGGACACCAGGGGCTCGCCGACCTGTCCTGGTGCCAGCCGGTTCATCAACTGTTCAAACTCGGGCACAAACATGCCGGGGCTAGTCCAGCCCAGGTCGCCGCCCTGGGCGGCGCTGCCGTCTTGCGAATGCTGGCGCGCGAGCGCAGCAAAGTCGGCCTGACCGGCCTGAATCTGGGCACGGTAAGCCAACAGCCGGTCGCGCGCAGCAGCTTCGCTCAGTTGCGCACTCGGGCGCAGCAAAATATGCCGACTACGGGTTTGTGTCACCGCGGTCGGCGGCAAATTGGCGTCCTGGCGCTCCATCACCTTGAGCAGGTGGAAGCCAGCGCCTGA
The DNA here is from genome assembly GCA_903948045.1 of uncultured beta proteobacterium. Taxonomy (GTDB): domain Bacteria; phylum Pseudomonadota; class Gammaproteobacteria; order Burkholderiales; family Burkholderiaceae_C; genus Rhodoferax. The sequence continues at coordinate 8,731 of CAJAXU010000064.1, forward strand.
GCGGACCAGGGCACTGACCTCACCCACCGCCAGGGCCCGGGTTGCGTCAACAAACAAGGTCGGGTAGCGGTCGGCCGTGCGCAGCCCCAGCTGGCCACCATTGCTGCGGTCTGGCGCGTCTGAGGCGGCCCGGGCCAGGTTGTTGAAATCTTCGCCAGCCCGAACGCGCGACAACAAGGCCTCGGCACGGGCTTGCAGGGTGGCCACCTGCGCGTCGCTGGCGCCATCGGGCACGGCCACCAAAATTTGGGCCAGGCTGATTTGCCGAGTGGCCGGATCGCTGTTGCTTTGGGCCTCGCGCAAATACTGGTCAATGTCAAGCTCAGTCACCCGAACGCGCGGGTCCAGTTCCCGCTCGCGCAAGCGGGTCAGGGTGAGTTGCTCGCGCAATTGGGCTCGAAACTGGGACGCGGAGACGCCATCGGCCAGCAACTGTCGGCGCAGCTCAGCCACGCCCAGCTGATTCTGGCGGGCAATGTTCAGTTCGGCCAGGTCCACCGCGGCATCGTCAATGCGAATGCCCGATTGATTGGCCAACTGCAGCTGGATCCGGTCGCCGATCAGTCGCTCCAGCACTTGCCGCGTCAACTCGTTTTTGTCGGGCAGCGGCCGGCGCTGCTGGCTCAGCTGCTGCAGGGCCCGCTTCACCTCCGTCTGCAGCTCACTGTTGGTGATAGGTTCAGAATTGACCAGCGCCACCACGAAATCGGCCTGCCGCGTCCCCTCAACGATCGGCAGCGCCAGGTTCTGGCTGGCTTGCAGCTGCAGGCCTTGCGCCTGCGCACCCAGACCCGCCAGCAGACCCAAGGCCAGGGCCAAGGTCGGTGGCAGAAAGCGAAAATTCATCATCTCTCAATCATAGTTGGTGAAGCGGCTGGGCGGGCTCACCGCCTCACGCAGCAACTGGTAGCCCGGAATATTGTTTTTCAGGGTTTGCAGCGGGTTGACCCCCAGCCGGGTAAAGCCGACAAATTCCAGTTGGAACATGATGCGGGAGGTGGCCGACGTGCTGCTGGTCTGCAGCCGCTCCAGCGCGACCCGCCCGAGCCAGCAACAGGCGTCGTACTCCAGCCCCAACACGGTATTGACCAGCCGGCCTTCGCTCAGGCTGTAGTTGAGGCGCCCAACGCTGTACCAGCGGCCACCGCCCTGGCCGCGCCCGGGCCCGAGGTCCTGACCGCGGTCGCCCCACAAATCATTGATCGGCCACTGCCAGCCCAGGTCCACCTGCTCGCTGCTGTCTCGCTGGTAACGGTAAGCGCCACTGACCACCCGGTACAAACCTGGGCTGTAGCGCGCCCCGGCTGTGGCGCGCACCGGCAGCTCGGTTCTGGCGTTGAATTGCACCGAGGTGTCAAAGGCCCAGCGCGGGTCCCAGGTGATGGTGGCCCCCAGCAACAGGTCGCTCAGCCGGTCCGCCACGGCCGCCCCCCCCGGCAGGGTCACGGTCTGGTCGGTGAATCGCAGCCGCTGCGCCACCCCGAAACGCAGCGACTCAACCCCGGTGTCGGGGTCGAGCAGGCGGGAGGTCAGCCCGAGGGTCAGCAGATTGCTGTCGGCGATGCGGTCGTTGCCGACAAAAGCGTTCTCAGTGAAGATGGTGGCAAAGCTGAAGTCATTCGCCCCCGAGTCGTAATTGGGCAGCAGGCTCTGGTCGCGGTAGGGTGTGTGGACATAAAAAGCGCGCGGCTCCAGCGTCTGGCGCAGCTGACGGCCAAACAGGTCGGTGTCGCGCTCGAACACCAGGCCGCTGTCCAGGCTCAGCGTCGGCACCACCCGGCTGGCGGTGCTGGCGCCATTGGTCAGCGGCGCATCGAACTGGTAGGCGGTGGCGTGCAACTGCAGTCGCGGTGTGACGAAAC
>CAJAXU010000065.1 GCA_903948045.1 uncultured beta proteobacterium
ACTCATAAAAGGCACGGCGGCGCTCGTCCATGGTGCTGTGCTGTTCCCAGGGCTCGGGGATCATCATCATCACCGCCTGGCTGATCGGGTAGCCAGCCATGGTGAGCAGTTCCAGGCAGTTGTCAAAGGTGGCGGTGTCGGACTGGCCGGCAAAGCTGATCGGGTACAGCTTTTGCAGGTCGGCACCCAGCACCGGCGAAGACATCACGCCTTCGCGCGCCTTCATCCAGTTGTAGTTGCCCTTGACGGTGTTGATCTCGCCGTTGTGCGCCACATAGCGGTAGGGGTGGGCCAGCGGCCACTCGGGGAAAGTGTTGGTGGAGAAACGCTGGTGCACCAGGCCCAGCGCCGAGATACAGCGCGGGTCTTCCAGATCATGGAAGTAGACGCCCACTTGGTCGGCCAGCAGCAGGCCCTTGTAGACCACGGTGCGGCTGGACATGCTGGGCACGTAATACTCTTTGCTGTGCTTGAGCTGCAGGTTCTGGATGGCGGCACTGGCGGTTTTGCGGATCACATACAGCTTGCGCTCCAGTGCGTCCTGCACGATCACGTTGGTGCCGCGGCCAATGAACACCTGACGCAGCACCGGCTCTTTTTCGCGCACGGTGGGCGACATCGGCATCTCGCGGTTGACCGGCACATCGCGCCAGCCCAGCAGCACCTGGCCCTCGGCCCGGATCGCCCGCTCCATCTCCTGCTCGCAGGCCAGCCGGCGGGCGTGCTCCTTGGGCAAAAAGATCATGCCCACGCCATATTCACCCGGCGCCGGCAGCACCACACCCTGGGCCGCCATTTCTTCGCGGTACAGCGCATCAGGCAGCTGGATCAGGATGCCAGCGCCATCGCCCATCAGCTTGTCGGCACCGACCGCACCCCGGTGGTCCAGGTTCTCCAAAATCTTCAGTGCGTTGCTGACAATCGCATGGCTCTTTTCGCCCCGGATGTGCGCCACAAAGCCAACACCACAGGCGTCATGCTCATGCTCACTGGCGTACAAGCCATGGTTTTTGAGATAGTTAATTTCTGCAGCCGTCGTCATGGCCCACTCCTGTTATTGGCACGGGGGGAGAAGAATACTGCATTGCAACAAAAGTGCCAAGCCCTTTAATTGGGGTCAGATTCCAATTAATTTCAATTTCTTCTCTAAGCTAGAAAAATAGGGACACATCAAAAATAAGAGCAAACTAATGAATAGAGACGTGGCCTAGAGCCATTTTTCTTATAAATTACTGGCGGCGTGAGGTCGGCCAGCCTGCCCTTTGGCCACGCGACGCTGGGTGCGCTTTTGTAAATCCGCCACAAAATCCGGCTCGCCAAGGGCCCAACCGCTCAAGGTGGCATCGGTCAAGGCGGTCTGATGCGCCGGGTTAACGCCGGCCTGCACCAGTTCGGCATAGGCGGCCTCGCGCGCAAACGGGGTGTTGCCCAGCTCCCACACCAGCGGATGCGGCGTGACCAATTTGTCAGCGCGCCGACCAATGTAATGACCGTGGCTGGACCAGGGGTAGTCCGCTGCCTGAGCCACCAGGCCAGCCCGCACCGGGTTGAGGTCGATGTAGGCCATGCAGGCCAGCAGGTAGCGGTCGGTCTGGATCAGCGTGGAGCGGTAGCGCCCCTCCCACAACGTGCCGCTGCGCTGCTGGCTGTCATTAAAGCAACGCACATAGCGCCGGCCCACCGCCTGCATCATCTGCGGCAGCCCATCGCTGGTTTGCGGCGTGACCAGCAGGTGAAAGTGGTTGCTCATCAACACATAGGCGTGGATGGCCACTTCAAACTGGCGGGCGTTGTCGTCCAGCAGATCGAGCAGGCGCTGGTAATCCGCCGTGCGGGCAAAAATGGGCTGGCGGTTGTTGCCACGCTGGATGACGTGGTGCGGGTAGCCGGGTAGCGTGAGGCGGGGCAAACGGGCCATGAGCGCTCCTTCACAAGCCAAAACCCGATATTAATTGGAATCTGACCCCAATTAACTATTAAAGCTGAAAGCGGGTGGCAAGCAGGCTGCTCAGGCCAAATTCTTCCAGGATGGCGCGCAGGCGCTCGGCGGCGCTGTGTTTGGGCTGGCCGGTGTGGCGCGCGATGATGAGTTCGTTTTTCAGGCTGTGTTCCCAGCCGACCAGTTCGGTAACGGTGACCTGGTAGCCACGCGCTTCCAGGTACAGGCAGCGCAGCACGTTGGTAAGCTGGCTACCCAGCTCCCGGGTGTGCAGCGGGTGGCGCCACAGCTCGGCCAGCGGGGTGCGGGCCAGCGACAGGGCCTTGTGCTGGCTCAGCACGCGGGCCACTTCGGCCTGGCAGCAGGGCGCTAGCACCATGTAGGTGGCCTGCTTGGCGAGGCCGAAAGCGATGGCGTCGTCGGTGGCGGTGTCGCAGGCGTGTAGCGCGGTCACCACATCGATCTGCGCCGGCAATTGCCCGGCGTGGGTTGATTCCGCCACGCTCAGGTTCAAGAAGGACATGCGCGAAAAACCGAGGCGCGCGGCCAGCTCACGTGAACTTTGCACCAACTCGGTGCGGGTCTCGATGCCGTAGATGTGGCCCTGGGATCGCGCCTTGAAAAACAGGTCGTACAGGATGAAGCCAAGGTAAGACTTGCCCGCGCCATGGTCCGCCAGCGTGATGCCGCCGGGTTTGTCTGGCAGCGCCAGCAGCAGCGGCTCGATGAACTGAAACAGGTGGTACACCTGCTTGAGCTTGCGGCGCGAGTCCTGGTTCAGCTTGCCGTCACGCGTGAGGATGTGCAGGGCCTGCAACAGCTCGACCGACTGACCGGGCCGCACCTCGGGTGGCAGCTGGCTGACCATGCCCACCGGCGACGGCTCAGAATGCTGGGCCTTGCTACCGGCATTGCGGTTGTTTGCTACTTTTTTCATCGCTTTGAATCCAATCCCAGCGCGGCCCAGCCGGCAAAACCGAGTGCCGCCAGGGTCTGCCGGTTGCGCTCATAAATGTCGGCCGCATCGGGCACGGCCTGCACCACCCGCGCAATGCTGGCCTCGCGCAGCAGGTGCAGCGTCGGGTAGGGTGCGCGGTTGCTACAGTTGCTCACATCGTCCGGCTCGGCATCGGCAAACTGGTAGCGCGGGTGGAAACTGGCGATCTGCAGCACGCCGTCCAGCCCCAGCTTGCGCAGCAAGCGTTCTGAGCGGCCCAGGCAATCGTTGAAATCCAGAAAATCGGCCAAGGCATCAGGCGCCACCAGCAGCGTGGTGTCGCGCTCGGCCGGATCGGCCTGCGCCAAATCGAGCAATTCCTGGCGCAACTCGGCCAGTAATTCCCCGGCATCGGTGGCGGCGGTGACGGCGTAGCGAATCTGACCCTTGACGTGCACCGCCTTGGCAAAAGGGCACAGGTTCAAGCCGATAACGGCGCGCTCCAGCCAGCGCTGCATGTGCTGCTGCACCTGGGCAGCGTCGGGGTGGGGCTGGGCCAGTGTCATGGCAGCAGGCGCTGGCCGCTCAGGCGTTCATGCTCGCGCGTGGCAAAACGGTCGGTCATGCCGGCAATGTAGTCGGCCACCACCCGGGCGCGGGTGGCTGGCTCGTCGGCTGTGCCGGCCAGGGCTTGGCTACGGGCGGCAAAGCCTTCGGCCATCTCGGTCGGCTGCGCCTGGTAGATCGCAAACAGCTCGTGCACCACCTGCTGCGCCAGCCGGGTGGTGTGCATCACCTGCGGGTGCCGGTACAGCTGGTGCAGCAAAAAAGTCTTGAGCACCTGGGAGCGCGCTGCCATGGCCTGGCTGAACTGAATCAGCGCCGGCAGCTGGCGCACTGCCGCCACATCAGCCGGGGCAGCGAGCTCGATGGCCTGGCTACTGGCGGCCATCACGTCATACACCTGGGCGCTGAGCATGCGGCGGATGGTCTCGTACAGCAGGCGCCGGCCTTGGCTGCGCTCGCCCAAACCCGGAAACTCGGCCAAAATCTGCCGCCGAAAATCATCCACCAGCGGCACCTGCTGCAACTGCGCTAGCGTGATCAGACCGGAGCGCACGCCGTCATCAATGTCGTGCGCGTTGTAGGCAATCTCATCGGCCAGGTTGCACAGCTGCGCCTCCAGGCTGGGCTGGGTGCGGTCCAGAAAGCGCCGCCCTACCCCACGCGGCTCGTGTTGCTCCAGCGCCTGCGCGTTGGTGGCCGAGAAGTGCTGGAGAATGCCAACTCGCTTCTCAATGCTCAGGTTCAAGCCATCGTATTCTGGGTAGCGCTCTTCCAGCGTGTCGACCACGCGCAGGCTCTGCAGGTTGTGCTCAAAGCCACCAAAGGGCTGCATGCAGGCGTTGAGCGCATCCTGCCCGGCGTGGCCAAACGGCGTGTGGCCCAGGTCGTGCGCCAGCGCAATGGCCTCCACCAGGTCTTCATTCAGCGACAGCGAGCGCGCCATGGACCGGCCGAGTTGCGCCACCTCCAAAGAGTGCGTCAGCCTGGTGCGAAACAGGTCACCCTCGTGGTTCAGGAACACCTGCGTTTTGTACACCAGCCGCCGAAACGCCGTGCAGTGCACGATGCGGTCGCGGTCGCGTTGGAATTCGGTGCGGGTGGGCGCCAGTGCCTGGGCAAAGCGCCGGCCGCGGGAGTGGTCGGGGTGGCAGGCGTAGGGGGCCAGCGCCGCGTCAGGCGCAGCAGGCATCAATCACCTCACGCACCAGTGCATCCGGCGCTGGGCGCACCGCTGCCTGGCCCGGGCCGTCGATCAGCACAAAGCGGATCTCGCCAGCCTCCGATTTTTTGTCTAGCCGCATCAACGCCAGGTAGCGCCCGGCGTTGTCATCGGCCGCCAGCTGTGGGCCGCGCACCGGCAACCCGGCGCGGGCGATCAGCGACTTCAGGCGCTGCACAAAGGGCTTGTCCACCAATCCGAGCCGGCAGGACAGTTCGGCCGCCATCACCATGCCACAACCCACCGCCTCGCCGTGCAGCCATTCGCCATAGCCCAGACCCGCCTCGATAGCGTGGCCGAAGGTGTGGCCAAAGTTGAGGATGGCGCGCAGGCCAGCCTCACGCTCGTCCTGCCCTACCACCCAGGCCTTGATCTCGCAGCTGCGCTTGACAGCATGGGCCAGCGCCGCCGGGTCCCGCGCCAGCAGTGCATCCAGGTTGGCCTCAATCCAGTCCAAAAACGCCAGATCGGCGATCGGCCCGTACTTGATGACTTCGGCCAAGCCAGCGGACAGCTCGCGCGGCGGCAGGGTGCGCAGCGTATCCAGATCACACACCACCAGCTGCGGCTGGTAAAAGGCGCCGATCATGTTCTTGCCCAGCGGATGGTTGATGGCAGTTTTGCCCCCCACTGATGAATCGACTTGCGCCAGCAGAGTGGTGGGCACCTGCACAAAGGGCACACCGCGCATGAAGCTGGCGGCGGCAAAACCGGTCATGTCCCCCACCACACCGCCTCCCAGGGCGAACAGCACCGTCTTGCGGTCGCAGCCCGCGCCCAGCAGCGCGTCAAAAAACAGGTTCAGCGTCTGCCAGGTTTTGTGCTGCTCGCCATCGGGCAACACCACCTCCAGGACCTGCCGGTATTTGCCCTGCAGGGCGCCACGCAAACGCTGCAGGTAGAGCGGGGCCACGGTGCTGTTGGTGACGATCAGCGCCTGGCTGGCGTTTGGCAAATCCGCATAGGTCTGCGGCTGGTCCAGCAGGCCGCTGCCAATGACGATGGGGTAACTGCGGTCGGCAAGGTCAATGCGGACGGACTGCAATTCAGGGATGTTCATAGGCGCGAGTTTAGAGGCAGCGGCAGGCGGGAGGGCCCGGAGGGCGGAGTCAGGCTAACGGCTGGGCACGGCGCCCGACAGTTCTAGCTGCATGACGATCATGTTCACCAGCGTGGCCACTGACGGCCGCCCGGTCTCGACGACGAAATGCGCCGTGGCACGGTAGAGCGGATCGCGCACCGCGTGCAGGTCTCGCAACCGGGTCAGCGGGTCGGCCACCTGCAGCAGGGGCCGGTTCACATCGTGGCGCAATCGGCGAAACAGGTCATCCGGGTATGCGTTGAGGTAGACCACCTGACAACGCTGGTGCAGGTGCTGCCGGTTGGCCTCGCGCAACACCGACCCGCCGCCGGTCGAGATGACGGCACCGGTCTTTTGTGTGAGTTCATCCAGCACTGCCGACTCGACATCACGAAAGCGGTCTTCCCCTTCATGCTCAAAGTAGGTGCGGATCGAACAGCCGAGGCGTTGCTCGATCACATGGTCAGAATCGAAATACTCAAGTCCGAGCCGACGCGCCAGTTGGCGCCCGACGGTGGTCTTGCCGGAACCGGGCAGGCCGACTAGGGCGATGCAGGCCGGTTCAGGTACCACATTCGTTGCACTTGTCACACTCAAGGCAGCACCACACTCAGCGAACTCGCCTTGCCGCTGACGGTGGCAGTAATGCGCACCATATCGCCAGTGACACAGCTTTTCAGGGTGGCGGTGTGCTGGGTCGGCTCGATGGTGCTGCCGATGGTGGCGCCTTCCAGCGTGGCAGAGCAGGTGCCGGCGGGCAGCGCGGGGAAGGTTTGCACCGTGAGCGCGGCGTCGGCTGGCAGGGGGTTGCCGTTGAGGTCTGACAGGCGGACCGTCACGGCCCCGGTAGAAGCGGCCAGCACAGTGGTCTGGTGGATGGCTGGAATTGTGGCATCGTAGCCACCGGGCTGGCCGATCTCGTCGCCCGAGAAGATGACGACCAGGGCGCGGCGAAGCTGGGTGTTGCCATCCCAGGTGCCATTGCAGGTACCGGCCACCGACAGGCCAATGTTGGTGTCGGTGGGGCAAGCCAGCGTACCCGAAGCGCCGCCAGTTAGCGGATAAGACTTTTCTCTCTGCGCTATCGCCGGGAACAAACTGGTGTAAGCACCGGAAAAAGTTCGACTCTCGTCATCGTCAAGGTAGGGATTTCCTAAGTCTTCAAAAAGCTCACTGGCGTCGTACCGGTTGTTGCTATTGGCGTCTAGGAAATGCTCCTCACCTACAGTTGTCGCCAATACAGTCACCCGGCCAGGGCGCGGGTCGCCGCCGGCAGCCGACGAGCCTAGGGGGCGATCGGCCTGGCCGATAAGGCGCACAGTGCAACTGCCGGAGCTGATGGTGCAGCTGCTTTGACCGCCGGAATTGATCTGACCACCCTCGCTCACAAAGATCACCTTGGTGCCATCTGGCACAGGGTTGCCTTGCCGATCAGCCGCATAGGCCGTGATATCGACGCTGTTGCCATTGATCTGAGACGTGAACTGGCCGCCGGCATACATATTAAGTTTATTCGCCGACAAATCAAAGAAGCGCTGGGTGGCCACTCCGGTTTGAATCGTCAACAAGTTAGAGCCAGTGGTGATCAGCGGATTGCTGCTAAGTGTGGCACGCACCTGAACATTGGCTGGCAAGGTGCCAGCACACACCGAAAAAGTTACCACGCCGTCGGCACCTGAGGTACCGACTGAAGGCGACCCACAAAAATTGATGCCCCCGTCGGTATTGGTCAGGCTTGCGGTCACAGTCTCACCCTGCACAGCCTCGCCTGAGGCATTGATAACCTTGAAGCTGACAATCGAACTTTTAGCGCCAACCGAACCGGCCTGGTATATGACCGCGGGCGTGGCGCTGACGAATCTGATGTCTGTGGTAACCGGCTTGGTAACCGTAAATTCAGCGCTGCTGGTAACGCCACCCGCCGCCGTTGCCAGAACAGAACAATTACCCGAATTAACGGTTTGAATCACGCCCATCGCCCGCCCGTTGCCATCCACCAGGCTGGACGCTGGCGACACCGTGCCGCAGCCACTGGTAAACGCTACCGCCAAAGCATTTGACGCCGCCCGAGCACCGTTAACCAGCACATTCACCGACACATTGACCGATTGGCCGTTTTGCACCGTCAACGGTGTGGCGCTCATGCCAGTAAGGCTCACTGCCCCAGGGGCAATTTGCAGGTCCAAGGTCTTGGTCAGAACCAACCCTTCCAGCGACGCGCTTGCAGTCACAAGAACAGGGCCGGCGGCAGTGACATCAGTTGGCGTGATGCGCATCAGCAAGACGCCTGTACCGTCCGTCAAGGCGGCTCCTGCAGCCGGCACTAATCGGGCGTTTGCGGAATCTAGTGTCACGGTGACCCGGCCGTAAGGCGCGACCGCGCCGCGGCTGTCAGTGAGCACCATGCGCAAGTAACGTGAATCCGTTTGCGACAGACTGCGGTTGGCGACCACGGAGCCGGCACCATCCACCAGTGTCAGCGCAACGCTGCCTGATTTGATGGCCGCGCTAACCACCGGATCAACCGCAATATTCGGGTTGCTGCCGGCGTTGCCGCCGCCGCCGCCGCAGGCCGCCAGCACCAGCGTCAACCCGATCAATCCAAGCCCTTTGCCTAAACACATGACCCTGCTCCTCAGAGATAAGGCAACCGTCACCGCGACACCGCCCGCTCCGACACCACCTTGGGCGTGATGAAAACCAGCAGCTCCTGCTTGTTGGAGACGCGCGAGCGGTTTTTGAACAGGTTGCCCACACCCGGCAGGTCGCCCAGCAGCGGCACCTTGGTTTCGGCTTCGGATTCGGTCAGCTCAAAAATGCCACCAATCACCACCGTGCCGCCGTTCTCCACCAGCACCTGGGTCTTGATGTGCTTGGTGTTGATGGCAAAACCGGCCGGGGTCGACTGGCCCACGCTGTCCTTGTTCACGTCCAGATCCAGAATGATGCTGCCCTCGGGCGTGATCTGCGGTGTGACTTCAAGCTTGAGGTTGGCCTTGCGAAAAGCGATGGAGGTGGCGCCGCTGGACGATGCCACCTGGTAGGGCAGCTCAGTGCCCTGCTCGATCAGGGCCTTGATCTGGTCAGCGGTGACCACGCGCGGGCTCGACACCACCTTGCCCTTGCCATCGGCCTCTAATGCCGACAGCTCCAGGTTCAAGAAACGGTTGGCAGCGGAACTGAAGATGGACACCGCAAAAGCTGCCGGGCTGTAGCCGCCCTGGCCGAGTGCTGGCAAATTGACAAAGTTACTGGACAAATCCACCGTGCCGCCAGCGCCACTGCTGGCCACCGCATTGGCATAGCTGGAGCCAAAGGCGACCCGGTTGTCGCCAATCAACTGGTAGCCACCGTCGCCGCCCCGCGGCGCGCGCAGATCGCTGCCACCCAGGCGCACGCCCAGCGATTTGCCAAAGGTGTCAGAGGCTTCGACGATGCGGGCCTCAATCAGCACCTGGCGCACCGGAATATCCAGCTTGGCAATCAGCTGTTGCACCTGCTCCAGCTTGGCTGGCACGTCGGTCACAAACAGCTGGTTGGTGCGGGCCTCCGAGATGGCACTGCCGCGCGGGCTGAGCAGGCGCGACACGCTGGCGCCCGCCGGGCTGGCACTGCCGGTAAGTTGCGCGGCCACTTCGGCGGCTTTGGTGTAGTTCATCTGGAACGACTGGGTCCGCAGTGGCTCCAAGCCCTGCAGGGCCGCTGAGGCCTCCAGCTCCAGTTTTTCGCGGGCGCTGATTTCTTCCCGCGGGGCGATCCACAGCACATTGCCGGTCTTGCGCATGCCCAGGCTTTTGGTCTGCAAGATGATGTCCAGCGCCTGGTCCCAGGGCACGTCCTGCAGCCGCAGGGTGACCGAGCCGGTGACCGAGTCGGAGGTGATGATGTTGAAACTGGAGAAGTCGGCGATCACCTGCAGCAGGGCCCGCACGTCGATGTTCTGGAAATTGAGCGACAGCTTTTGCCCGCTGAAACCAGGCCCGGCGCTCAGTTTGGCCGCGTCAACCCGCACCGGCCGAATGTCCACCAAAAATTGCCGCTCACTCTGATAGGCAGAGTGCAGCCAGGCGCCCTTGGGCTCGATCACCATGCGCACCCGGTCGCCCGCCTGCGACAAGGTCACGGTCTGGACCGGCGTCGAAAAATCAGTCACATCAAGACGCCGGCGCAGGCCCTCGGGCAGGCTTGATTGCAAGAACTCGGCCACCAGCGTCTGCCCCTGCTGGCGCAGGTCAACCCCGACCTGGTCATGAGCCAGGGTGACGATGACACGGCCCGCCCCATCTGGGCCCACCCGGAAATCAAGGTCTTTGAGCGCTTGCGCGTTGCGGCTGCGGCTGTCAGCCGCCACTGCCACCGGCGCAGCAGCGCCCGCCGGCCCGGCGGGGCCCGACAACATCACCAGCAGCGACCGCCCCACCAGCCGCGTGCTATAGGCGCCGGCTTGCTTCAGGTTCAGCACCAGCCGCATGCGGTCACCAGCCTGCACCAGCGTCATGGACTTCAGGTTGCCCAGGCCAAACTCGTAGCTGGTGCGCCCGGTGCTGTTGCCCACGGCGGGCAGATCCAGTGCAATGCGCGCTGGGGCCTGCAGCACAAAGCCGGTCGGCGCCACCGCCAGCGGCTGTGCCAGGTCAATCTTGACGACCTCCTGCCCGTCCTGCAGCGACGCTGTCACCGCCTCCAGGCTGTTTTGCGCCAAGGCCACGGCCGCCGTGCCCAGCAGGCAAAGCGCCAGGCCCAGGCGACATGAAACCCGTGCCGCCCGTGCGGCCCAGAGGTGGTGAGCTGTGTTCATTTTGACTTCTCCTGCAGCTGCAAGCTGGCGCTGCGTTCAACCCAATCGCCCATGGCGTCCTGCACCACCTCCCGCAGGGTGAGCTCGGTCTCGGTGATGCGAACCACGCGGCCGTAGTTTTGCCCCAGGTGGTTGCCAGGCCGCACCTGGTACAGCATGCGGTCCACCTTGATCAGCGCCACCGGCTGACCAGCCCGCACCATGGTGCCAACCAGCGCCATGGCATCCACCGGCACGGCCTCCAGCGCCTCTTTGCGGCGTGCCAGTTCGGGGGCGAGCAAAGCGGTGCCGGCACGCACCGTCGCGCTGTCGCGCTTGAGCGCCTGGGTCAGCTGCTGGTTGCTGAACGGGTCCACCGCCGAGGCCGGCAGATACGCCTGGGGCTGAAACTGCTTGGGTTCGGCAATGGGTGGCACACGCGGGCGGGTCTGGCTTTTTTGCTGGCTGATCCACTGGGTGAGCTCGTCTTGGGTGGCGGCGCCGCAACCCACCAGGCCAAGTACCACCAGCAGCCCGCCCAGGCGAAAGAGGTTTGGCATGCTGCGCCCGCTCATTTCTTGGCCGCCTTGGCCTTGGCGGCGGCAGCAGCTGCCAGCCGTTGCGCGGCCACCTCATCCGCGTCAAGGTAGCGGAAGGTCTTGGCAGTGGCGTCCATGGCCAGCACCCCCTCGCGCTGAGGCAGCGGCTGAATGTTCAGGTTATTGAGCGTCACGATGCGTGAGAGTTTGGCGACATCGGCCACAAAGGCGCCGATGTCGTGGTAACGCCCACTCACCCGCACCGCGATCGGCAGCTCGGCGTAGTACTCCTTGACCGCAACCTGGCCTGGCCGGAACAGATCGAACTGCAGGCTGCGGCCCAGCCCGGCCTGGTTGATGTCTGACAGCAGCGCGTCCATTTCGGCCTTGCTGGGCAGCTGCTTCTCCAGCTGGTTCACATACTGGCGAACCTGCTCACGCTGCTTTTTGAGCGCCTCCAGGTTGACCGCCTTGGCCAGCTTGAGCTGAAACTCCGAACGCAGCTGGGCCTCGCGGGCCAGTTCGGCCGCCAAGGCGTCTTGGTAGCCCTGCAGCACCGCAAACCACAGCACCAGCACCACCAACAAGCTCACTAGCAGCAGTAGCGCCAGGCGTGGCAGGGCCGGCCAGCTGGCCGGGTCCCGCGGGTTGAGCCCGGTGAACTGCGCACGCAGTTGTCCCAGGTCCAGGCGCAAGGCGGGGCGGCCAGCTCGCTTGGGTTGGTTGAAAGTCGTCATCAAGGTTGGCCCGGCCGAGGCGCGCTAACGGGTAGCGCAGGAACCCCAGCCGTTTTGGGTTTGTCGGTGTCACTGGCCCGCACCAGGCGCACCCGGATGGTGAAATTGGCCACCCGCCGCTGGTCGCGCGGTGACAGCGCCTGGGTACCGGCCACGATCTCAACCAGCTCGGGCCGGGCAAACCAGGGCGACTGGTTGCCCAGATTGCGCAGCAGCTCGGACACCCGCTCATTGGACTGGGCCGCGCCCAAGACCGTCAGGGCCTGCGCATCCTGACGCAGGCTGGCGATAAACACCCCCTCCGGCAAAAGCCGGACCAGTTCGGTCAGTAAAAACACCGGTAGGTTACGGTCGGCCTGCAGGTCTTCAACCGCATGCTGGCGCGCGCGCAGTGCCGTGATTTCAGCCTGGAGGCTTGCAATGTCCTTGATCTGTGCATCAAATCGGGTGATTTCCGTCTTCAGCAACTGGTTTTTCCCGTGCTGTGCAGAGATCTGCGCTTGAAACGCGACAAACACGA
>CAJAXU010000066.1 GCA_903948045.1 uncultured beta proteobacterium
CCCACGACAACAGGAATCACAATCCTGGACTCTACCAACTGAGCTACAGCCACCGTACGCTGAGATTATATCCTCTGTTACCTGGTTTTCGTAGCTTACTGCAAAGCCGCCGCAGCCAGATCTGCCAGCGAGCTGGTGGGCTTAGGTGCGCGCATTTCAACCTTGAACCGTTCCTTGAGCACGGCATAGTAGGCCTGACCCTCAGCACCAGTCCACCACTGCGCATATTGGCTGCGGTCCTGTTTGGCGGCTGCCTCAGCTGGCGCTGGCCGCGCCGTGACTTTGTTGATGCGAGCCACCGCGTAGCCCTGAGGACCCAAGTCGACGCCAATGAAGCTCGGAAGCGTCTTCGTCTCCGCCCGCAATATGGCTTTCAACATGGCAGGCGGGACGTTTTGCGCCTGGTCACGCGAAACTACGACCGAGGCAGGCATCGATGCACTGTCGGGCGCCGCCTTCCAGGCTGCCAACTTTTCCGCCCCCTCCTTTTTTGCCAGCTCGGAAGCGCGCGCCGCCACCAAGCGCTCCCGCACCGCAGGCGCGACATCTGCCAGCGGCAGCGTTCGGGCTGGCGTGTGCTTCACAATTCGTCCGGCCGCCAATTGATTGGGGCCGATTTCAATCGCCTCGGTATTACGCTTTTTTTCCACGGTGTCAGGGGCAAAAACAGCCGCCAAAAATTTGGGGTTCGCCAGCACGCCACTTACACCTGGCGAGGCTTGTCGGGCTAACTTGTCAACGACCTTGATTTCGAGCTTAAGCTTGTCTGCCACGGGCTTCAGGCTGTCCGATTGCTCATACACCCCGTTGGTAAAGGCCTCAGCGCTTTCGGCAAATTGGCGTTGCGCCTGCTGGGCCTTGAGGTCAGCCTCAATCCCGGCGCGCAACTCGGCGAAGCTGCGCTGCAAGGGCACCTTGACATCCGTCAACTTGATGATGTGAAAGCCGAAATCCGACTCTACGATCTCGCTGATGTCCCCCTTTTTCATGGCAAAAGCAGCTTCCTCAAAAGGCTTGACCATCGCACCCCGCGCAAAAAAATCGAGGTCTCCGCCGTTTGCAGCAGAGCCACTGTCCTGAGAGTTCTTCTTGGCCAACTCGCCAAAGCTGTCGGGCGCCTTTCGAACCAATTCAAGCAACTCCTGAGCACGCGCCTTGGCCTTCTGCCGGTCAGAAGATGGTGCATCCTTGGCCGCATTGAGCAAGATATGGCTGGCCCGACGCTCCTCAGCACCGCTGAGCCGAGCCGCATTTTGGTCGTAATAGGACTTCAGGTCTGGCTCGCTGATGATGATCCCTTTCTTCACCGCCTCCAAGTCAAGCAACAAATATTCAATGCTGGCCTGCTCAGGCGCCTGAAACAACGTGGCGTTGGCTTTGTAGAACGCCTCCAAATCAGCCTCGGTCGGACTGACCTTGGCAGCGAAATCAGCTGCAGCGAAGTTGACAAACTGCACTTCGCGTCGCTCAAAAAATGCGTTCAACGACACATCAGCGATCGCAGCAGGCGTCAGGGCGGTGGCCGTCACGGCGGCCTCCACCTGTCTGATCGACAGATCTTGGCGGACACGTGCCTCAAAGCCCTCGGGCGTCAGGCCCTGGCTCGCGACCAATTGGCGGTAGCGGTCCATATCCAGCGAGCCGTCAGGCCGGCTCAATGCGGCGATGGTCGGATTTTCTTGAAGCTCCCGAGCCAATCGACTGTCGCTGGTCGTCAGACGGATTGCTTCAACTGCTTGCGAGAGCACCCGGTCACGCACCAGACGCTCTAAGGTCGCGTAGCGGGCCTCAGGCGAGTCCAGCAATTTGGCATCAAGATTTGGCATGGACGCCCTCAACCTATCTGTCTCAGACTTATGAGCCGCGTCCCACTCGCCTTGGCTGATATCAACACCGCCAACACGGGCAACGGACTCACCCTTGTCGCCCATGTTGTTGTAGCCATCAATGCCGAACAGTACAAATGAAGGGATGATCAGCAAAAACATCACGAACATCATGATTTTCGTGTGCTTGCGGACAAAGTCGAACATGCGTTCAGTCTCCAATAGAAAAACAAAAAAAGGCGAACATCCTGTTCGCCTTTGCCTGGGTGGTGGGTGCTGACGGGCTCGAACCGCCGACCTACGCCTTGTAAGGGCGCCGCTCTACCAACTGAGCTAAGCACCCCACCTTAACTTGCTGTCAATTCAGGGCATCCTTCAACGCCTTCCCCGGCCGGAACTTGGGAATATTCGCTTCGTCAATTTTAATCGCTGCACCGGTGCGCGGATTGCGCCCAACGCGCGGGGCACGCTTGCCGACAGCAAAGGTGCCAAAACCAACCAATGACACCGAACTGCCCTTCTTGAGTGTGGCGGTCACCGCGCCGATCGTCGACTCCAACGCGCGCGTGGCTGCTGCCTTGGAGATATCAGCATGTGCTGCGATGTGCTCAATCAGTTCGGTTTTATTCACAGTGGACCCCCGGGTGGAAACAATATCGCTTGATTCGATTCAAAAAAAGGTCAGTAAGCCCAAAACCCGCCGTCAATTCAAGCCGAAGCAGTGAATTCTAGACTGTTTTTTAGCCAGATTGGCGACTCCGTACAGGTGCCTATGTCCCATGGTCGAAATTGGCAAGCACACCGCCGGCCTGCATTTCAAAGTGCTTCGGCAATGGCACGCCCCACATCGCTGGTGTGCGCACGACCACCTAAATCCGGTGTGCGCGGTGCGCCGCTGTTGGGCTGGAGCACTGCCTCTATGGCACGCAGGATGGCATCGTGCGCAGACCGATGCCCTAAGAAATCAAGCATCATCGCGCCGCACCAGATCTGACCGATTGGATTTGCTATGCCCTGGCCAGCAATATCTGGTGCCGACCCGTGCACAGGCTCGAACAACGAGGGGAATCGTCGCTGTGGATTCAAATTGGCGCTGGGTGCGATACCAATCGTACCGGTACAGGCAGGCCCAAGGTCGCTCAGAATGTCACCGAACAAATTACTGGCCACCACCACATCAAAGAAGTCAGGGCGCTGAACAAAATGCGCCGTCAGTATGTCGATGTGGAATTTGTCGACAGCAACCCCTGGGTACTGCTTGGCCATCTCAACGACACGCTCATCCCAGTACGGCATGGTGATTGCAATGCCGTTCGATTTGGTCGCACTGGTCAAATGCTTTTTTGGACGAGACTGCGCCAGTTCGAAGGCAAATTTCAATACGCGGTCAACGCCAATGCGTGACATCACCGTTTCCTGCATCACGATCTCTCGCTCCGTGCCGGGGTACATACGCCCTCCGATACTGGAGTATTCACCTTCCGTGTTTTCGCGCACGATGTACATGTCGATTTCACCGGGCTCGCGTCGGCTCCCATCTCGTCGGACCACCGGCGCAATGATGCCGGGCATGAGTCGTGCGGGTCGCAGATTCACGTACTGGTCAAATTCTCGGCGAAACAGCAGCAAAGAGCCCCAAAGCGAGATGTGGTCTGCAATTTTTTCGGGCCAGCCAACCGCACCGAAGTAGATGGCGTCATGGCCACCGATCAAATCCTTCCAGTTGTCGGGCAGCATTTTTCCGTGCCGCTCGAAATAATCCCAGCTGGAAAAATCAAAATGGTCGAACTGGAGGGCAATCCCAAATTTTCTGGCGGCGGCCTCCATGACGCGCAGACCCTCCGGCATCACTTCCTTGCCAATGCCATCGCCGGCAATGACAGCAACTCTTTGGGTACTCATCGACGTTCCTTTTGGAGCAAATCATGGTCAGCGGCCGTTGGCGACTGACGCACCACCAAGGCCACACCTAAGGCTGTGATGGCCGTGCCACCGAGGGTCATCAACGTAATGGCTTCATCGAACAGTGAAAAAGCCAGCAGCGCGGTCATAGGTGGCACCAAGTACATCAAACTGGTCACCGAGGTCGCAGCACCGCGCTGAATTAACAAATACAAAAGGGAACTCCCACCCAGTGTCAAAGCTAACACGGACCACGCCATGGCCAGGGCCAATTCCGCGTTCCAAATCACGGCGCCTGATTCCGCCAAAGCCAACGGCAAGGTGACCAAGAAGGCCGCCGCCAACTGAACGACATTCGCACTGCGCACGTCACAGGTCGCAACAAACCGCTTTTGATAAAGTGTTCCCAAGGTAATGCCCAGCAAAGCGCCCGCCGCAAGTGACAGATTCCACAAATCGGCCTCGCCACCCTGCCCAAACTTGCGCGAGACCACCATCACCAAGCCACCGAACCCCAGGCTGAGTCCCAGCCATTGCCGGGGGGTTATCACACGACCGGTGGCAGAGAGCCATAACCCGGTCAAGACTGGCTGCAATCCGACGATCAAGGCTGCCAGCCCGGAACCCATGCCCGCTTTAACAGCAGCCCACACACCGCCCAAATAGCAGGCATGCATCAAAACGCCCGTGACCGCCAAGTGGCCCCATTGGGCCCGAGGCCGCGGCCAAGCAACACCCGACAGTGCAATCCATGGCAAAAAACACAAAATGGACAAGGCGTACCGCAAGGCCAGGAACTTCATGGGGGGTGCGTACGGCATGGCATAGCGGGCTACGATAAAACCCGTGCTCCAGATCAGCACAAAAACCGCTGGCATGGCCCTGATCAGGGCCGCATCACTGCGCTCACTCACTTGGCACGGGCCCGAATCTCAGGCAACGCCATCTTGAGGTAGTAGGCCATCGACCAAACCGTCATGATGGCGGCAATCCAAATCAGCCAAAGACCCCAGGTTCGGGTGTCGATAAGCCCGAACAGCATGCCGTCGAACAGCAAGAAGGGAATGGCGACCATTTGCAGGACCGTCTTGAATTTGCCGATCATGTGGACCGCAACGCTTCTGGACGCGCCTATCTGCGCCATCCACTCGCGCAAAGCCGAAATGGCGATTTCCCGCCCGATGATGATCAGCGCCACGAAGACATCGGCCCGCTGCAGGTGCACCAGCACCAGCACGCAAGCACACACCAGGAACTTGTCGGCCACCGGGTCGAGGAAGGCACCAAATGAAGACACTTGATTGAGCTTACGCGCCAAAAAGCCGTCCAACCAATCGGTCGCAGCAAACACCACAAACATCACTGTTGCGATCAGATTCCTGCTCGCAGGCTCGATTGGCAGATAAAACACCACGACGATCAAAGGGATCGCCACGATGCGCGCCCAGGTCATCAGCGTCGGGATGGTGAGAAACATGATGTGATTGTGGCACGCCGATGACGTGCAGGCGCTGTGGGACAGTCAGTGCAGCGCCCTGTAAATTGCATCGGCCAACTCCCTGGAGATGCCGTCCACCGTCGCAATGTCCTCGGCACTGGCCTGCGCGACACCACGAACCCCGCCAAAACGCTGCAACAGGCGGGCCCGCCGCTTCGCACCGACCCCGGCAATTTCTTCCAGTTTTCCGCCGTCGAGTCGCACTTTTGCCCTTTGGGCGCGCATACCGGTGATAGCGAACCGATGCGCCTCGTCGCGAATTTGCGCCACAAGCATCAGCGCAGCTGAGTCTTTACCCAAATAGACCTTGTCGCGGCCATCAGCAAACACCAGTTCTTCCAGGCCGACCTTGCGGCCTTCGCCCTTTTCCACCCCAATGATCAGGCTGAGGTCCAAGCCCAGTTGTTCAAATACCTCTCGGGCCATCGCCACCTGCCCCTTGCCCCCGTCCACCAACACCAAGTCGGGCAAGCGGCCAGTGCCCGCTGCAAGCTGACCCGATTGCTGAGCTTCCTGCAGAACCTCGGCGAGCTTGCCGTAACGTCGCAATAAAACCTGCCGCATGGCCGCGTAGTCGTCGCCCGGCGTGATGTCATCGATCCGGTAGCGTCGGTATTCTGCGCTTTGCATCTTGTGGTGATGAAAGACGACGCAGGAGGCTTGCGTCGCTTCTCCTGCTGTGTGAGAGATATCAAAACATTCGATACGCAACTCTTCGAGGGCGTCCAGCGGGAGCTCCAAAGCCTCGGCCAAGGCACGGCTCCTGGCCTGCTGTGAGCCCTCCTCTGCCAATAGACGTGCCAACTGAAGACCCGCATTGGTCTGCGCCATCTCCAGCCAGACCCGGCGTTGCTCCCTGGGCTGATGCACCGCAGTAATCTTGAAACCAGCCTGACTCGACAAGGCCTTTAACAAGTGTTTGTCGATCGGGTCGCTGACGACGAGCGAGGCGGGAATGGGTTGGCTCAAGTAATGCTGGGCGACAAAGGCCTCGAGAATCTGGGATTCGATCGTCGGGGCGGCTTTTTCAGCATCGTCGGCATCCGGAAGATCGTCATCCAGTGCGACGGCAACCGCCTCCTCGACGTGCACCGGGAAATAGGGTCGGTCGCCCAAATGCCGGCCGCCGCGCACCATCGCCAAGTTGACGCAAGCCCGCCCCCCGTGCACCTTGACCGCGAGAATATCGACGTCACGGTCAGAGACGTTGTCGACAGACTGCTGGTGCAGCACATTCGACAGCGCCGCCACTTGGTTGCGCAACTCCGCCGCCTGCTCAAACTCCAGCCGCTCGGCGTGGGCCATCATGCGCGACTCCAGACCTTGCATCACCTGCTGGGCATCGCCACGCAGAAATCGCCCGGCGTCGGCGCGGTCCTGCGCGTAATCCGACGCCGATATGTGGCCCACACAAGGCGCAGAGCATCGTTTGATCTCAAACAACAAGCACGGCCGGGTGCGATTGTTGAACACGGTATCTTCACAGGTGCGCAAGCGAAACACCTTCTGCATCAAGAGGATGGCTTCCTTCACCGCCCAGGCGCTCGGGTAAGGGCCAAAGTACTGGTGCTTCTTTTCGACCGCCCCTCGGTAATAAGACACCCGTGGAAACGCTGCCGCCTGGCCAGCTGAGGTGCCAACACCGGACATCTTGAGGTAGGGGTAGCTCTTGTCATCCCGAAACAGGATGTTGTAACGCGGGTTGAGCGCTTTGATCAGGTTGTTTTCCAGCAGCAGTGCTTCGGCCTCAGACCGCACGACCGTGGTCTCCATGCGCGCAATCTTGCTCACCATGTGCCCGATGCGGGTGGCACCATGGTTTTTTTGGAAATAGCTGGACACCCTTTTCTTAAGATTGATGGCCTTGCCAACGTACAGCACCGCCTCATGCTGATCAAAATAACGGTAAACACCCGGCAGCGTTGGCAGGCTGGCCACTTCACGCAGTAGTTCGTCTTGCAGTTGAGCAATGGACCGGCCCTCTGCGGGCGCCGCGGTGGCTGACTGATGAGAATCCGACATAGGTGCGTATTGTGGACAATCCAACGGGTGCAATCAGGAAAACTTTGGGACATTTTCTGCCGGGTCATCGACAACTATGGTGACATCGGTGTGTGCTGGCGCCTGGCGGCTAATTTGTCGCAGCGGGGGGAGCGGGTGCGACTCTGGGTTGACGATGCCAGCGCGTTGACCTGGATGGCCCCCACTGGGGATCCCCGCGTTCAGGTGATGCCCTGGGGGCAGTCGCTACTGCCCGTCGTTCTGCCGCCAGCTGATATTTGGCTGGAAGCTTTCGGTTGCGATATTGCTCCTGAATTCATAGCTACTCAACTAAGCGCGGCAAGGGCTAGAGGCAAAAATCCGGTATGGATCAATCTGGAATACCTGAGTGCAGAAAGCTATGTGGCGCGCAGCCACGGGCTGCCCTCCCCGGTGATGAGTGGTCCGGGGCGAGGCCTTGTCAAATATTTCTTTTACCCGGGCTTCACCCCAACCACTGGCGGCCTGCTGCGGGAGCCAGACCTGCTGCCTCGGCAGGCTGGTTTTAACCGTCAGGCTTGGTTGCAGCAACTCGGGATCACCTTTGAAGGTGAGCAATTGCTGTCGATGTTTTGCTATGAACCCAGCGCCTTGGATGAGCTGCTGAGTCAGTTGGCCAATGGCACCACGCCGACGCGGCTCCTGGTGACGGCCGGCCGTGCCAGCGCCGCAGTCGAGACCGCGATTAACAATAAAAACAGGTCGGAACCCTTATGGAATAAGGCTTTATTGCTATCAATTTCATATCTTCCGGCCTTGAATCAGCCCGACTACGACCACTTGCTGTGGGCTTGCGACCTGAATTTTGTCCGAGGCGAGGACTCCCTTGTGCGGGCCTTGTGGGCGGAAAAGCCCTTGGTCTGGCAGATTTACCCCCAGAGCGATGGTGCGCACCTCGTCAAACTCCAGGCCTTTCTTGATCTGATCCAGGCGCCCAGCGGGCTGCGTGACCTCCATCAACGCTGGAACGAGGCACCGGGCTCGGCGCGATTTCCCCTGACCCCATTGGCACTACCGCAATGGCGGCAAACCTTCTCGGCGGCGCGCAGGACACAGCTGGAGAGCCGGGACTTGGTCACCCGCCTGCTGCATTTCGTGTCAAAAAGCCATTAAAATCAGAGGGTTTGCGGAGCCAAACCGGGTTTTCATCCGGCCCATGCCGCGCTTGCCGTCGAACAAGCGGCCAACCTACATTCAATCGTTATGAAAATTGCTCAAGAAATCCGTGCCGGCAACGTCATCATGCATGGCAAGGACCCGATGGTCGTGCTCAAGACCGAATACAGCCGCGGCGGACGCAACTCCGCCACGGTGCGCATGAAGCTGAAGAGCCTGCTGAACAACTTTGGCACCGAGGTGGTGTTCAAAGCCGACGACAAAATGGACCAAATTGTGTTGGACAAGAAGGAATGCACCTATTCCTACTTTGCCGAACCTATGTACATCTGCATGGACACTGAGTACAACCAGTATGAAGTGGAAGCCGAAAACATGGGCGACTCACTCAGCTACCTCGAAGACGGCATGTCCTTGGAAGTGGTGTTCTATGACGGCAAGGCCATCTCGGTCGAAATGCCGACCAGCGTGGTGCGCGAAATCACCTGGACCGAACCGGCCGTCAAGGGCGACACCTCGGGCAAGGTACTCAAGCCTGCCAAGAGTTCGACCGTCTTCGAAATTGGCGTGCCGATTTTTGTGGCGCAGGGCGACAAGGTCGAAATCGACACCCGCACCGGCGAATACCGCAAACGCGTGTAAGCCACGGCAGTTGCTGCCATCCGCACCAGGGCCTCACAAG
>CAJAXU010000067.1 GCA_903948045.1 uncultured beta proteobacterium
GCCGTCTGTCGCAGGGGCAATACGGCAGCCGTCAGGGTGTGCCAAGGATTCTGGATGTTCTGACCCGCCATGATGTCCGGGCGAGTTTTTACGTGCCGGCAGTGACCGCGCTGCTTTACCCGGACGAGCAGCGCCGGGTTGTGGCTGAGGGCCATGAGGTCGGCATCCACGGCTGGATCCACGAGCGCAATTCGGTGCTGGCCCTGGCTGATGAGCGAGACCTGCAGCTTCGTTCGGCCGACACACTGGAGCGCATCACCGGCGTGCGTCCGGTAGGTATCCGAACCCCGTCGTGGGATTTCAGCCCGAACACCCTCGCGATCACGCGGGACATGGGTCTGATCTACGACTCATCGCTGATGGCCGATGTCGATTGCTATGAATTGCTCTTGGACGGCCAGGACACCGGCGTTGTTGAACTGCCGGTGGAGTGGATTCGCGATGATGCGGTGTACTTCAATATGAACCGCTTCGCGAGCCTGCGGCCCTATACGCCACCCAGTGATGTGTTCGACATTTTCAAGCGCGAGTTCGACGGCGCGTACAGCGAGGGCGGCCTGTTTCAGCTCACCATGCATCCGCACATCAGTGGTTACCGTTCGCGCATCTGGATTCTGGAGGAACTGATCAAGTACATCCGCTCGCATCCCGACGTGTGGTTCGCCACCCATGCCGACATCGTGCGGTACGCCAAGGACCACGCTGCTTGATGGACGACAACTTCTCGAACTCGCAAAATGTCCGCAAGACGGTGATTGCGACCCGTGGCGGCGTCGTCGCCGCCCAACATCGCCTTGCTGCAGAGGCTGGCGCTGCGGTTCTGGAAAATGGTGGTGATGCGATCGACGCGGCAGTGGCCACGTCTTTTGCGCTGGGGGTGGTCGAGCCGTGGATGAGTGGTCCGGCGGGCGGCGGCTGCATGACGGTGTGGCGCGCCGACGAGTCCCGCGCCTACACCGTCAACTACGGCATGCGTTCACCGGCGGCGCTCGATCCGGCGAACTACCCGCTGTCTGGGTCCGGCCGGTCTTCAGATCTGTTTCCCTGGCCCGCAGTAACCGGCGATCGAAACGTGCAGGGCGCCACCGCCATCGCCGTGCCTGGCGTTGTGGCGGGCATGGCCCTGGCGCACGAACGTTTTGGCCGCCTGCCTTGGCGTGACCTGCTGGGGGGTGCGATCGGCCTGGCCGATCAGGGGCTGCTGGTCGATTGGTACTCGGCGCTGCTGATGGCGTCCAGCGCGCGCGCGCTGGCGCTCGACCCGGATGCGGCAAGCATGTTCCTCGAAGACGGTCACTGGCCGATCATCGGCGGCTGGACTGCCTTGAGCGAAAAGCGGCTCAACCAAAAAGTGCTGGCGCAGACCCTGCGCCAGATTGCCGAGCTTGGTGCCGGCGCGCTCTACACCGGCGACCTGGCCAGCGCCATGGTGAAAGACGTGCGCGACAAAGGCGGTTGCCTGTCGATGTCAGACCTGGCTTCGTATAGGGCCGAGATGGTTGATCCGCTGGTCATACCCTACCGTGGTCACCACCTGTTCGCGCCTCCCGGACTGACCGCCGGGCCCAGCCTGCGGGATTGCCTGGACATGCTGGCGCCGGGGTTGTCGCCACAGCCCGGCGCGCCGGGTGCCGACAGCTACCTGGCCTACGCGCGCGCGCTGGACGCGGCCTTTCGCAACCGGTTGGAGCATATGGGCGACGCTGAAGCACCCCATGCACCGTCTTGCACCACCCACTTCAGTGTCGTGGACCGCCACGGCAACCTGTGTGCGGCGACGCAAACACTGCTGTCAATTTTCGGTTCGCGCGTTGTCTCGCCCTCCACTGGCATGCTGATGAATAACGGCATCATGTGGTTCGACCCCGAGCCCGGCAAACCCAATTCTTTGGGTCCGGGCAAGCGTTGCCTAGCCAACTATTGCCCCGTTGTTGGCCAGGATGCCAATGGTCGTCAATTCGCCCTTGGCGCGTCGGGTGGCCGGAAGATTCTGGGTACCGTGCTGCAGATCAGCTCATTTCTGCTCGACCACGGGCTGAGTCTGGAGCAGGCCTTTCACCAACCACGTATCGACATGAGCGGCGGCGCCACCTTGATTGCAGACCGTGCCTTGCCCGCCGAGGTGCTTGGCGCCCTGTCTCAAGCCTTCCCCACCGTGACAACGCGGCGCACCGTGTTTCCATACGCGTTCGCCTGCCCGGCAGCGGTGCTGCGAGAAAACGGTATGAACATGGGCTGCACCGAGATCATGTCGCCATGGGGTGACGCGGTGGCAGAGCGTACGTCGGCCTGAAGATTCGGGCATCTGTTGGCACAGGCGGTGGGTTGCTGCTGGCAAAACCCTCTGTGGCAAGCAAAAGATCTACTTCGCCAAACGTTGCAGCGCTGCTTCAATTTCTGCGCGGATTTCCTCTTCGCTGTTAAGGGGCGCGGTGGCGTCAGCCATCGGCGTGACAAGGTTGGTGACCGGGTCCCAGTCGACCGCACCATAGATGGCCGGCTTGCCAGTCTTTCGTAGAAACTGGTCGTAAGCATCGCCACTGGAATAGTGCCAGAACTCCCACGGGTACTCGACAAAACCATGGTCGCGCATCAATGCGGTGATTTTTTCACGATGCCTCAGCCCGTCGGCCGAGACAAACGGAGAGTTCATCGGCGTTAGTTCCGACAGTTCGATGTACGGCCCACCGCGGTCGACTTCGATCGCAAGGTCATTGAGTCTCACCACCGAGATATCGATCGCACTACCTGACATATGAGTCGCAAATTTTGGTACCGTAGCGACCAACGCGCTACAGCGGCGGAACATGAACTCCGGACTCGGAACCTCGCCATCCAGTTCCCACATCACGCGCTGGAGCACGCCGTCAAACACCTTTGGCGTCAGGCCAAGGTACTTCTGAATTTCCCGGGTCCGATAGCCATCCTCGACGCGC
>CAJAXU010000068.1 GCA_903948045.1 uncultured beta proteobacterium
TCTGGCCGACCCGGCCACCGAGCAGGTGCATTACATTGGCAAAGACAACATCACCTTCCACACCCTGTTCTGGCCGGCCATGCTGCATTTCAGTGGCCGCAAGGTGCCTGATGCCATCAATGTGCACGGTTTCCTGACCGTCAACAGCGAAAAAATGAGCAAGAGCCGGGGTACCGGCCTGGACCCGCTCAAATACCTGAGCCTGGGCATGAACCCCGAGTGGCTGCGCTACTACCTGGCGGCCAAGCTCAATGGCCGCAATGAAGACGTCGAGTTCAACCCCGAAGACTTCATGGCGCGGGTCAACAGCGACCTGATCGGCAAATACGTCAACATCGCCAGCCGCGCGGCCGGCTTCATCGCCAAGCGTTTTGACGGCGCCTTGGGCGAGGTGTCGGCCGACGGGCAGGCGCTGCTGCACAGTCTGCGCAGCGCGCAAGACACCATCGCCCAGCTGTACGAGAACCGCGACACGGCACGCGCCCTGCGCGACACCATGCTGCTGGCCGACCGCGTCAACGAGTACGTGGACGCCAACAAACCCTGGGAGCTGGCCAAACAGGCCGGTATGGACGCGCGGCTGCAGGACGTGTGCACCGTATGCATCGAAGCCTTCCGCGTGCTGTCGGTCTACCTGAAGCCGGTGTTGCCCACACTGGCGGCCCAGGTCGAGGCGCTGCTGGGTGTGGCCCCGCTGACGCTGGCGGATGCCGCCGTGGGCTTGGGCGCCGGCCACCGCATCGGCAGCTACCAGCACCTGATGCAGCGCGTTGATACTAAACAACTTGAGGCATTGTTTGAGGCCCCAGCCCCCGTGGATACTGGCGTTCTAGCTATTGAAATCGTAGCACCTGGTGGTGAAGACATCGCCGCGCCGATTGGCATCGACGACTTTGCCAAGGTCGACCTGCGCATCGCCAAAATCGTGCAGTGTGAGGCGGTGGAGGGCTCCAGCAAGCTGCTGCGCCTCACCTTGGACGCCGGCGAGACCGACGCCACCGGCCAGCCGCGGCTGCGCAATGTGTTCAGCGGCATTGCCAGCGCCTACCGGCCCGAGCAGCTGACCGGGCAGCTCACGGTGTTGGTGGCCAACCTGGCGCCGCGCAAAATGAAGTTCGGCGTGTCTGAGGGCATGGTGCTGGCCGCCAGCCATGGCAATGAAAAAGCCCATCCGGGCATCTTCATTCTTAACCCCGGGCCGGGGGCAACGCCCGGCTTAAGGGTGCGCTAGCCCTTACCCACACTTTCAGACTGCGAGATCACCATGATTCCCTGGATCCGCGGCTGGACAGACATAGAACGCACCCCCCAGGCGAACACCCGTCTGGGTGTGACGCTGACCTTTGTGGCCGGCGCCACCAACGCCGGCGGCTTTCTGGCGGTGGGCCAATACACCTCACACATGACCGGCGTGGTGTCAACCATTGCCGATGCCCTGGTGCTGGGCCAGGTGCTGCTGGCGCTGGGCAGCCTGAGCATGCTGCTCGCCTTTCTGGGCGGCGCCATGTGTACTGCTGTGCTCGTGAACTGGGGCCTGCGCCGCGCCCTGCTCAGCGCCTATGGCCTGCCGCTGCTGCTGGAATCCCTGCTGTTGCTGATCTTTGGCCTGTTTGGCGGCGCCATCAACCTGGTGGGGGCCATTTTTGTGCCAATGACGGTGCTGCTGCTGTGCTTCATTATGGGCCTGCAAAATGCTGTGATCACCAAGATCTCCCGCGCTGAGATCCGCACCACCCATGTCACCGGCCTGTTGACCGACTTTGGCATCGAGCTCGGCAAACTGGTGTACGTCAATGCCACCCATGGCGCCGCCCCGGTGCTGGCCAACCGACCTAAACTGTGGCTGCAGGGCCAACTGATCGGCAGCTTTTTGCTGGGTGGCCTGGTCGGGGCCATGGGGTTCAAGCAGGCTGGCTTCATCACCGCCCTGCCCCTGGCGGCGGTGTTGCTGGCGCTGGTGCTGCGCCCGCTGTGGACCGACCTGCAGCGGCACCTGCCGCCCATCTGACGTCAGTTACTGGCCATAGCAGTACCGGAATCCAGCGCGGCTTGGCGGGCCGCTAAAATAAGTGGAAAGGTCATACCCATGAGTTTCTTCTACCGCACCCCTTACCAATCTGAAGTCACCCGCTTCATCGACTCGCTCAAGGCCAAAGACCCCAAGCTCGAAGGCAAACAGCGCCAAGGCCGTGAACTGCTGTGGGACAAGGTGGTGGATCGCAGCGCACAGGGCGAGTACCGCGAAGCCGGCGTGGCGCAAAAGCCCTACGTCTACCAGACCGACAACAGCCAGGCCTGAGCATGGCCGAGGTGGCGGCCATGCCCGAAGTGGTCGACCACGTGGCGGTAGCGCGGCTGTACGGCGAGCCGCTGTTCGCCATGCCGCAAGACCTGTACATCCCGCCCGATGCGCTGGAGGTCTTTCTGGAGGCCTTCGAAGGCCCGCTGGATCTGCTGCTATACCTGATCCGCAAGCAGAACTTCAACATCCTCGACATTCCCATGACCGGGGTGACCCGGCAGTACCTGAGCTACGTGGAAGAAATCCGAGGCCGCAACCTGGAGCTGGCGGCCGAGTACCTGCTGATGGCGGCCATGCTGATCGAGATCAAGTCGCGCATGTTGCTGCCGCCGCGCAAGGTGGCCGAGGGCCAGGAAGTTGAAGACCCACGCGCCGAGCTGGTGCGCCGGCTGCTGGAATACGAGCAGATGAAACTCTCGGCCGCGCGCCTGAATGCGTTACCCCAACTCGGGCGCGATTTCCTCAAAGCCCAGGTGTTCATCGAACAATCGCTGCAGCCGCGCTTTCCCGAGGTTCACCTCGCAGACCTGCAGGAGGCCTGGGGCGACATCATGAAACGGGCCCGACTGGTCCAGCACCACCACATCACACGTGCCGAGCTCTCGGTGCGCGAGCACATGAGCCTGGTGCTTAAAAAATTACAGGGCCGACGTTTTGTTGAATTTGAAGCCCTGTTTGATGCCAGCAGTGGCGCCCCAGTGCTGGTGGTGACCTTTATTGCCCTGCTGGAGCTGGCCAAAGAGACCCTGGTTGAAATCACCCAGGCCGAGGCCTTTGCCCCCATCTACGTCCGCCTGGCCTACACCCCGGCCTGAGCGCCGCGGCAGGCCTCAACCTCAGGCCGTCTCCCCGGTCGGCTCACGTCCCATCAGCCGTGCCACGGCGTCAGCCGCCAACAGTTCACCGTCCAGCAGCGCCACCACTGTTTGCGCAATGGGCATCTCCAGCCCCAACTGGCGCGCCCGCTCGACCACGGTGCGGGCGCTGTAGACGCCTTCGGCGACATGCCCGAGCGACGCGACGGCCTGCGCACAGCTTTGACCAGCGGCCAGCGCCAGGCCGACCTGGCGGTTGCGCGACAGGCTGCCGGTGGCCGTCAGCACCAGGTCGCCCAAACCACTCAAACCCATGAAGGTGTCCGGCCGTGCGCCCAGGGCCACGCCCAGCCGCGTCATCTCAGCCAGGCCCCGGGTGATCAGCGCGGCGCGGGCGTTCAGGCCAAGGTTCAGGCCGTCGCACAGACCGGTGGCAATAGCCAGCACGTTTTTCACCGCACCGCCCACCTCCACCCCGATCAGGTCGTCATTGGCATAAACGCGCAGTGTCGGGCCATGAAAGGCCGCCACCAGCGCCTGCCGCACCACCGGGTGCGGGCTGGCCGCCACCAGCGCGGTTGGCTGGCCACGCGCCACCTCCAGCGCAAAACTCGGGCCGCTCAGCGCGCCGCCCAGCACGGCCGGCGCCACCAGGGTCTGGATTTCGTGTGCCATCAGGCCGGCGCTGCCGGCGGCACCGGGCTCAAAGCCCTTGCACAGCCAAGCCACGGGGACGCGGCAGTCGGCCAGCTGCGTCAGCAGACTGCGCAAGCCGGCCATCGGCGTGGCCAGCACCACCAACTCAGCGTCAGCAGCCAGCGCCGCAACCGAGGTGTGCGACGGGCCCAGCACCTGCAGCGAAGGCGGCAAAGCCACCGCCGGCAAATAGCGCTGGTTTTCTCGCACGGCCTGCAGTGCCGCCACTTGGGCGACGTCGCGTGCCCACAGGGTGACGGTGTGCATGGCCTGCCAGTGGCTGGCAGCATTGACCGCCAGCGCCGTGCCCCAGGCTCCGGCACCGATCACTACGATATTCATAGCAAACTATGCCCGCCGCACAAAGGCTAGAGGCCTAAATGATCACTGAGTGACGATGCGGGGCGCGTCGTCTGCTGCAGCCTGCTGTTGCTGCTCGTACATCGCCTGGAAATTGATTTCCGACAAATGGACCGGCGGAAAACCACCGCGCTGGATCAAATCGGCCACATTGCCGCGCAGGTAAGGGTAGACGATCTGCGGGCAGGCAATGCCCATGATCTGGCTCATTTGCTCAGCCGGCACGTTGCGAATCTCAAAGATCCCGGCCTGCATCACCTCGGCCAGGAACACGGTCTTGTCCTTGATCTTGGTCTGCACCGTGGCGGTGACGGTGACCTCAAACACGCCTTCTGCCACCGGATTGGCATTCACACCCAGCTGGATATCCACCGTGGGGGATTCCTGCTCCAGCAGGATGGCGGGGGAATTGGGTTGCTCCAACGAGGCTTCCTTGAGGTAGACGCGCTGAATCTGAAAAACGGGGTCGAGTTGCTCTGCCATGGCGGTACTTTCTGGTCAATAAAAACCCTCACCCAGGCCGCGAAGGTGGGCCAACAGGCGGGATCAGCCGGGGATTATCTCAGGCCGCCGCCTGCAGCAGCGGCATCAACCCGCCTTGCCCGTCCAATGCCATCAGGTCATCGCAGCCACCCACATGGGTGGCCCCGATAAAAATCTGGGGCACGGTGCGCCGGCCGGTGATGTCCATCATGTGCTGGCGTTGCTCGGGGTCGATATCGATGCGGATTTCTTCAATCGCCTCAACGCCGCGCGCCTTGAGAATTTGCTTGGCCCGAACGCAATACGGGCAGACAGCGGTGGTGTACATCTTGACGGCTTGCATGGCAAATCTCTCTCGCGGTTGGGGCGGAAACTCAACAATAACGGGGGTAACGGCGGGTTAAAGGCGGGTCAGGCTTTTTCCAGGGGCAGGTTGGCACTGCGCCAGCTGGCCAGGCCACCCGCGAGCGACTGCGCCTGCTCGTAGCCCAGCTTCTTGGCCACAGCCAGTGCCCGGCCCGAGCGAGCGCCGCTCTGACAAACCAGAATCAGCGGTACCGACTTGTTCTTGACCAGCCCAGGTAACTTGTCTTCAAGCTGGTTGAGTGGCACATTTTTGGCGCCCACCACATGCCCGGCGGCAAATTCTTCGGCTTCGCACACATCCACCACCACGGCTTTTTCGCGGTTGATCAACTGCACGGCTTGTGTCGCGCTCAGACCGGTGACGCTGGCGCCCTGGATCGCCGGCCACAACAGCAAGCTGCCAGACACCAGCGCAACGCTGATCAACATCCAGTTATCGACGATGAATTTCAACTTGTTTCCTTTTCTTTCAACTCAGGCCGCATGGCTCTGTACCGCATTTTAGAATGGCGGGGTGCGCAGTGTAGTGCGCCTGGGGCTTGGCCACACGCCAGCGCCCCGTATTCCGGGAACCCCAGCCCCAACCCTGTCACGCCAGACCATGCATAAACTTGTTCTTATCCGCCACGGCGAATCGACCTGGAACCTTGAAAACCGTTTCACCGGCTGGACTGACGTCGACCTCACAGACACCGGCCTGGAGCAGGCCAAAAACGCCGGCCGACTGCTCAAGGCCGCCGGCTTTGACTTTGACGTCGCCTACACCAGTGTCCTCAAACGCGCCACCCGCACCCTGTGGCATGTACTCGACGAGATGGACCGCACCTGGCTACCCGTGGTCAACCACTGGCGCCTGAACGAGCGTCATTACGGCGCCCTGCAGGGCCTGAACAAGGCCGACATGGCGCGCCAGTACGGCGAGGCTCAGGTACTGGCCTGGCGGCGCAGCTACGACGTGCCACCACCACCACTGGACCCGGCCGATCCGCGCTGCGAGCGCGGTGACCTGCGCTATGCCCGGCTCAAGCCCGAACAGGTCCCACTGACCGAGTGCCTGAAAGACACCGTGGCACGCGTGATGCCGTTCTGGAACGAGGCGCTCGCACCCGCGCTCAAGAGCGGCCGGCGCCTGGTGGTGGCCGCGCATGGCAACTCGATCCGGGCCCTGGTGAAGTACCTGGACGGCATCTCTGATCAGGACATCGTCGGGCTGAACATCCCCAACGGTATTCCGCTGGTGTACGAGCTTGACGACGAACTCAAGCCGCTACGCCATTACTACCTCGGTGATGCCGAAGCTGTCGCCAAAGCCGCAGCCGCTGTGGCATCGCAAGGTAAAGCCTAGGTAAATAGGGAACTCCGCAAGCCCTGCGGCATCCAAACGTGTATATTGGGTTTGCACAGGAAAGACTATGGGACAAAAACTGAAAATTGGCGGCTGGGTGGCACTGGGCGTGATGGCCGGTGCGCTGACGACCGTGTCGTTGCAAACCGTGGCACGGGGCACGCTCGCGCCGCTGCCGCTTGAGGAGCTGCAGCAGCTGGCAGCGGTGTTTGGCATGGTCAAAAGCAATTACGTCGAGCCCGTCGACGACAAAAAGCTCATCACCGATGCCATCGTCGGCATGGTGTCCAGCCTGGACCCGCACTCGCAGTACCTCGACAAGA
>CAJAXU010000069.1 GCA_903948045.1 uncultured beta proteobacterium
GAAAAAATAAAGAAAAATACATAAACGTGCCCCCACAATAAATTCAAAAAACCGCAGCTAAGTGGTTGATTTCATTGAAAACGGGTGTCAAAAGACGGCGGGAACTGTCGAACTCGGGTGTTCACGCCCCTGAGCGCATCGACCGCGGTGTCACCCTGGCCATAGC
Source organism: uncultured beta proteobacterium (assembly GCA_903948045.1). Classification (GTDB taxonomy): domain Bacteria; phylum Pseudomonadota; class Gammaproteobacteria; order Burkholderiales; family Burkholderiaceae_C; genus Rhodoferax. The sequence goes on from CAJAXU010000069.1 coordinate 167, forward strand.
GCTTGGTCAGGCCCTCGATGCGAATGCCCCGGCCACCGGGCGACGGGGCGCGCTCAGCCACCGATGGCCTCCGCCGGGTCGACCTTGAGCGCGGCGCGAATCGCCACCACGCTGGCCAGGATGCAGATCCCCACGACAGCGGCCAAACCACGCAGCGCGTCAGCCGACTCCAGCAGCACGTACTTGGGGAAAAACGGCGCCCAGAAGGTGGCGGCCACTTTGCCCACCACAAAGCCGATCAGCCCCAAGGCCACCGCCTGCTGCATGATCATGGCGGCAATCGTCCGGTTGGTGGTACCAATGAGTTTGAGCACGGCGATCTCGCGGATCTTGCCCATCGTCAGGGTGTAGATGATGAAGGCCACAATCGCCGCGCTGACGACGGCCAGAATCACCAAAAACATGGCGATCTGCTTGGCGGCCGTGGCAATCAGTTTCTCAATCAGGATACTTTGCATCTGGGCCCGGGTGTAGACGCTCAGGTGCTTCCAGCGCCGGATCGGCTCGGCCACGGCGTCGGGGTCGGCACCGGGCTCGATTTGCACCAGCACCGCGTTGACCGATGTGTTGGTGCTTTGCGAGGCAATCACTGCGTCCAACAGGCCGGGCACCCCGGGCCGGTTGAGCGCCGGGCTTTGCGCGGTGCGCGCGCGCTGCGCCAGGATGGCGTCGTTGTCCTTCAAAAATTGCGCCTCTTGCGCGTCTTTGATGGGGATGAACACCATCGGGTCACCGCCGGACGACACCATGCGCCGAGTCAAGCCCACCACCGTGTAGTCGTTGCGGCGAATGCGGATGCGCTGGCCGAGTGCGAAGCCCGCTGCCACGTCGGCCACAGCTTCATAGTGGCCGCGCGTCAATCGTCGACCCTGCACCAGATAGCCGGGCTGGCCCGGGTGGCCGGCGCCATCTGGGGTGACGCCCACCACCATCGCGCGCACATCGCGGGCCTGGCCGCCGCCCAGCGCACCGACCTGCATGGTGAGGTAGGTGACATTGGCCACGCGTGCCACACCCGGCATGCCCAGGATGCTGCGGTAACTGTCATCACTCAGGCTAGACGCTTCGGCGTAGGGGCCTTGCGTGCCTTTTTGCACCACCCACAGGTCGGCGCCGCTGTTGTCCAGCAGCACATTGGCGTCGTCCACCATGCCGCGGTAGACGCCGGCCATGGTCAGGGTCACGCCGATCAACAAGCCCAGCCCCATGCCCGTAAAGACAAACTTGCCCCAGGCGTGCAAGATGTCACGGCCGGCCAGACTGATCATGGCGCCACGCCGGGTATCTGAGCCACCACCGTGACCCGGCTGTTGGCCTCCAAGGCCTTGCGGCTGTAGACCACCAGTTGCTCGCCGCCCTGCAAACCCTGAAGTATTTGGACCTGGCCTTGCAGGTCGGTGGCGCCGGTCTTCACCGGTACAAAGCGCAGCGTCTCTTGCGCCAGCAGCCAGACACCCAGCCGTCCGTCCACCCGCTGAATGCTGGCATTGGGCACAACCGGCAGTGCTGGCTGAGCCGGCAGCGCCACGGTGACCTCGGCCAGCTCGCCGATGGGTGGCATCTCGCTCGGGGCCGGCGTGAACTCGACCTTGGCCCGCAGTTCTTCGGTCACCGCGTCGGCGTGCGGCTCCAGCCGGGCGACCCGCCCGGCCAGGGCTTCGCCAGCGCGTGAGCGCAGGACAATCTGCGCCGGCAACAGCGCAGCCAAGCCCCGTGCGCGTTGCTGGTCAAACCGGACGCTGAGCCACAGGGTGCCACGCTCGATCACCTCCACCACGGTCTGGCCGGCCACCACCGTCGTGCCGGCGTCAGCATCACGGCGCGACACGATGCCGGCGGCCGGTGCGACCAGGCGCAAATTGGCGCGCTGGCGCACCAGCCCGTCCCGATCCGAGCGCGAGCGCAAGAGTTCCTAGCGTGAGGCATCCAAATTCGCCCCGGCCGCCGCCAGATTGGCTGTGGCGATCGTCAATTCCTGGCGTTTGATCGAGGCGCCTTCTTCACTGACCGACTGCGAGACCAGCAGCGTGGCGTAACGCTTGGCCTGCACTTCGGCAAAGGTCTTGCGCGCCGTCAGCTCCTGGGTTTGCGCCTCCACCGCCATCACGCCGGCCTGTGCCCGCTTGATGCTGGCGTCCTGCGCGGCAATCTTGTCGTCCAGATCGACCGGGTCCATCTCGCCCAACACCTGCCCGGCTTTAACGGCGTCGCCCGTTTGCACGTCGACCCGCTTGACGCGCCCAGCCACCGTGGGGCCGATCTTGTGGGTCACGCGGGCCTCGACCGTGCCAATGCCGAACAAGGCCGGTTGCAGCGCCTTCACCTGCACCGTCTCAACCGTGACCGGCACCGGCGCCAGGGGCCCGGCCTGCAAGGCCACATAGCCGAGCAAAAGCACCAGAACCAGCACGACGCTGCTCAGCGCCAAGGTTTTTCCGTGGGCGGCAAAAAAATGTTTCATCGGGGCCTTCACAGCGCGTCGCTCTGCTGTGGGTAGCAGCTTACCCAGCTGATTAGGAGCGAAAAGCCGGCAAAAGATCTTGAGCGATGTCAATTCAACCCAAGAACGACTGCGTGCCCTGCGTCACAATGGGCGCATGACGCCATTTCAAGTGATTGTGCTGGCCACGCCAGTGTTTCTGCTGCTGATCGGTCTGGAGTTCGCCTGGGGTCTGGCGCGCGAGCGCCGTGGCACCGGGCGCAATACCTACCGTCTGAACGACGCCATCAACAGCATCAGCCTGGGTGTGCTGAGCCAGCTCAGCGGCGTGTTCAGCAAACTGCTGACCATTGGCATTTACAGCGCGGTGTACGCCTCGGTGGCGCTGTTTCCGGACCAGGCCTTTTGGCACAGCCTACCCGGCGTGTTGTTGGCGCTGCTGTTTTACGACTTTTGCTACTACTGGCTGCACCGCGGCGGGCACCGGGTGGCGGTGTTGTGGGCGGCGCACAGCGTGCACCACCAAAGCCAGCAGTACAACCTGTCTACCGCGCTGCGCCAGACCAGCAGCGGCGCCCTGCTGGGTTGGCTGTTTTACCTGCCCATGGCGGTGGCCGGGGTGCCGCCGCTGATCTTTGGCATCGTGGCGCTGATCGATCTGCTCTACCAGTTCTGGGTGCACACCGAGCAGATCGGCAAACTCGGCTGGTTCGACCGGGTGTTCTGCTCACCGTCCAACCACCGGGTGCACCACGCCGTCAATGACCGCTACCTGGACAAGAACTACGGCGGCATGCTGGTGCTGTGGGACCGGCTGTTTGGCACCTTCCAGGCCGAGGCTGATGCCGAGCCCTGCGTCTACGGCACGCGTATGCCGCTCAACAGCTGGGACCCGCTGTGGGCCAATGCCCAGGTGTATTGGGTGCTGCTGGCCGACAGCTGGCGCGCGCAAGATTGGGCCGACAAGCTGCGGGTCTGGCTGATGCCGCCGGGTTGGCGCCCGGCCGATGTGGCCGCCCGCTGGCCGCAGCCTGCATTCAGCCTGATCCGTGTACACACCTATGACCCGCCGCTGAAGCCGACGGTGGCCTGGTTCGCAGGCCTGCAGTTCCTGGCGCTGCTGCTGGGCGTGGCGGCGGTGCTGTGGCAGGCAGGCCACTGGCCGGCCAGCCAAGTCGCGGTCTGCAGCTTGGTGCTGCTGGTGAACTACTGGGCACTGGGCGCACTGCTGCAGGGGCGGCTGAACATGGGCGAAGTGCTGCTGGTGCAAGCGGCGGCCGTGGCCACCGCAGCAGCGGCACTGGGCTGGACCGGGCTGGCGCTGCTGAGCAAACCGCTACCGATGGCAATTGCTATATTATTAATAGCTACAAAGCTATATGCGACAAGGGCTGGAGGCACTTTTTATCCCTGGTTGCTGGTGGCGCTGCTGGCCTCGCTGGCGGGCGACGTGCTGCTGATGCTGCCGGGCGACCACTTTATTGCCGGGCTAGCGGCTTTTTTACTGGCGCACGGTGCTTACCTGGCGCTGTTTCGCCAGGGCTTAGGCTGGTTCCCGAGCCGCACCGCCCTGGCCGCCACGCTGAGCGCCGGCGCCCTGGTGCTGGCCCTGCTCTGGCCCGGCCTGCACGGGGCGCTGCTGACGGCGGCGGTGGCGGTGTATGTACTGCTGATCGGGCTGATGGCGGCGCAGGCGCTGGGCCGGGCCGCCGTGCTGGGCGACGCTGCCAGCCGCGCGGTGGCCGGCGGCGCCGCCCTGTTCATGCTCAGCGATGCGATTCTGGGCATCGACCGCTTTGTGCTGCCACTGCCGCTGGCGCCGCTGTGGGTGCTGGGCAGCTACTTTGCAGCGCAAATCCTGATGGTGCTCAACACCAGGCCAGCCCGGTAGCCGTCAGGCCTCAAAAGCCCGCCATGCGCGGCAACCACAGGCTGATCGCGGGGATGCACGAGACCAGCAGCAGCGCACAGATATTGACGATGATGAACGGGATCACGGCGCGGATCACGGCCGACAGGCCACAGCCGGCGATGCGTTCCGCCGCGAACAGGGAGACCCCCAACGGCGGCGTGATCAAGCCAATATTGAGGTTGAGGATCATCACCACACCAAAATGCAGCGGGTCAATGCCTGCCGCGCTGGCCGCCGTGGCCAAAATGGGGCCAAACAGGATGATCGACGTAGACGGGTCAATGAACATGCCAAGAATGAGCATGAAAACATTGGCCACCAGCATGACGCCGATCGGCCCCAGGTCCCAGCTGACCACCGCCGCCGACAGACGGGCGGTGGTGTTTTCAAAACCCAGCACCCAGGCCAGCGCGGAGCCACAGGCCACAATGATGATGAGCTGACCACTGAAGAGCCCAACCCGCGACAGGATGGCCGGCAGGGCAGACATCGACAACGAGCGGTAAATGACAAACGCGCACACCATGGCGTAGGCCACAGAACTGCCCGAGGCCTCGGTCGGCGTCATCAAGCCCCCCAGAATACTGGCCAGAATCAGCACTGGCATGCCCAGCGGCAATAAGGCGCCCCAGCCGGTGCGCGTGATGGTGGCCAGCGAATGGTCAGAGCGGCGTGGCTTGATGCCCAGCCGCTTGGACAGCCAGGCAATCAAGAGCATATTGGCCGCGCCAATCAGCAAGCCTGGCACCACCGCTGCGGCAAACATGCCCCCAATGGACACATTGGTCACCGAGCCGTAAATGATGATGGGCAGCGAGGGCGGAATGGTCGGCCCGATGATGGAGGCCGAGGCGATGATGGCGGCTGCCAAAGGCGCCGGGTAGCCCTCTTTGACCATGGCCGGGATGAAGATGCGCCCCAAGGCCGCAATCTCCCCCAGCGCCACGCCGGTGATGCCGGCAAAGAAGATGCAGGCGCCAACTGCCACTTGGGCAATGCCGCCGCGAATCCAGCCAAACAGGGCATCTGCAAAAGCCACTAGGCGCTGGGTAATTTTTCCCTCAGAAAAAATTTCGCCCGCCAGCAAAAACATCGGAATGGCGATCAGCACAAAGGCGTCCATGCCCTGGAACAGTTTTTCGGTGAGCACCGGAAACATCGCCCACTGCCCAGACACCACCAGGTAGACCACGGTGGCAAAGCCCATGGCCCAGGCCACCGGCATGGACAGCAACAGGGTGAAAACAAACACCCCCAGAAACAGACCGAAGGCGAGACTCATGCCAACCTCCTGGCCTGGCGCTGCGCCCGCATGCGCACCAGCAAAAACACCGCAGCGGCCGCAAAGCCCAGCGGCACCGCGGCAATCAGGTACGACATCGGCCACTGCAGCGCCACCGTGCGCATGCTGTGGTTGAAGGTGACCGCGTCGTAGCCAGCCACCACCACTGCCACAAAAAACACCAGCGTGGCCACGTCAATCAGGCTGTAGATGACCCGCCGGACGGCGGGCGGAAAAGTCTCCACAATGAAGTCGACCCGGATATGCTGGTTGCCGCGCACTGACACCGCGGCGCCGGCCATCACGCACCACACCAGCAAGATGCGAAAAGCCTCTTCGCTCCAGAACGGCGTATAGCTGAAGGCGTAGCGCATCACCACCTGCAAAAACACGCCGGCTGCCAGCACACTCAGGCTGGCCCCGCTGATGAAGCTGAGCAGTTGCTCCAAACGGTCAATGACATTCATAGGGCGCCCGGCTGATGCTGTTTAAGGGGGTGATTCGCTTAGGGCTTATTGCGCGGCTTTGGCCGCCGCCAGCGCCTCATCAATCCAGGCCGTGGAACTGACCTGGGTCTTCAGCCATTCCACCACAGCCGGCTGGATGATTTTGGTCATGGCCTCTTTCTGAGCGGCGTCCATGGACGTGACCACCACCCCAGCCGCCTTGACGGCGTCCAGCGACTCCTTCTCGGCGCGGCGCGAGCCTTCGCGGTTGAAGGTGATGGCTTTGCGGCCCGCGGCGTCGACGGCGGCTTTTTCATCTGCCGTCAGGCCGGCATAAAAAGCATCGTTGATCCCCAGCACGCCCACCGCATAACCGTGGCCCGACAACAGCAGGTACTTTTGCACCTCTTGCAGTTTGACCAACCGGAACACGCTGACCGAGTTGTCCTGGCCGTCCACCACGCCGGTTTTCAGCGAGGTGTACAACTCATTGAAGGCGATTGGGGCGGCCGAGCCTTTCATGGCTTCCACCGGGCGCACCGCCAGCGGTCCCATGGCCCGAATTTTTTGTCCGGAGAAATCTGTCGCCGTACGGATCGGCTTATTCGAGCTGTAATGCTTGAAGCCGCCGGACTCCCACCAGCCCAGCACCCGCACCCCGGTCTTGGCACGCATGTCGGCCGCCATTTTCTGGCCGAACGGGCCGTCCAGGACTTTCCAGGCGGCCTGCTCGGTGCTGAACAGGTAGGGGATGTTCAGGACCTGGATGTCCGGGTAAATGGAGGCGTAGTTGCCATCGGCGGCGTCTGACATCTGGATGGCGCCGCGGCGCATCTGGTTCAGCCGGTCGTTGGGGTTGCCCAGAGCACCGCCATAGACCAGGTCCACCACCAGCGAGCCTTTGCTGGCGGCTTCCACCTCGGTTTTGAAGACCTCGTACATGCCGTTGATGAAGTCAAAGCCGGGGGCGCCTTTGGACAGCGCCAAGCCGACCTTGATGGTCTTTTCAGCCTGGGCCGCCAGAGGCGCACCAAGGGTCAGGGCAACCGCCAGACCGGCCATCAGGCGGGCCAAGACGGGGCGACGAAACAGGGGGGTGGGGTTCTTCATCTTCGATCTCCTGGGTTGGGGAAACATGGGTTAGCGGGACTCGTGGGTGGCAGAGGCTGCCTAGACTTCAATCAGGCCGCAGCGCAGGTCCTGCGCGTGCTGAGTCGGGTCACGGGTGGCTGGCGAACCGAAACCGCCGCCGCCGGGCAAATCCACGCGCAGCCGGCCACCGGCGGGCACACGCAGCGTGCCCTTGCCTTCGTGCGGGGTGCAATGACCGTCGGCCGATTGAATCTCAACGCGGCCGGCGGCACCGGCCGCGCCACCCAGGCGGCCGCGCGCCGGGTTGGCACGCCGGTCAAAGGTGGCGGCCGAGCACTCAAAAGCGGCGCCATCCCGGGCGGCGATCTCGATGCGCTGGGCCAGGCCGCCCCGCCAATGGCCGGCGCCGCCCGAGTCACTCAGGTATTCCTTGTGCCAAAACACCAGGGGCGCCTGGACTTCAGTGACCTCTACCGGGATCGCCCCCACGCCGCTAGGGAAAGCCGTGGTCGACAAGCCGTCTTTGGTCGGCCGGGCGCCAGCACCGCCCAGCGCCACACTCATCACATTGAAGGGTGCGCCATCGACGCGGTCGCGGCGCATAGCCAGCACCCAAATGCTGCCTGCTGATTCAGCCGGCACCTGACCCTGCATGGCCGCCTCCAGACAACCAAACATCAGATCCGGCAACATTTGACCAATCACATGGCGCGCGGTCACCGGGCTGGGGCGCTGCGGGTGGACGATGCTGCCCTCTTGCGCCAACACCTCAAAGGGTGCCAGTGAGCCGGCGTTGTTGGGCACGTCTGGGGCGATCAGGCACTTCAAACCAAACACCGAATAGGCGTCGGTGTAGCACTTGGGCGAATTGATGCCCCGCTCCGACGCCGCACTCGAGCCGGCATAGTCCACCTGCAGATGGTCACCCGCCACGGTGAGGGTGGCCACCAGGTTCACCGGGCGTTCGTAACCGTCAAGCGTCATACGGGCCTGCCACGTGCCCGAAGGCAGCCGGGCAATCGCCGCACGCGCCGCACGCGCCGACTGCTGCAACACGTGCGCACCGAGCGCGTCGATTGAATCCAGCGCAAACTCGGCCATCATGTCGATCAGGCGGCGCACGCCCACCTCGTTACAGCTCATCAGGGACAGGATGTCGCCGCGGGCCTCGATCGGGTTGCGGGAGTTGGCCTGCACGATGGCCAATACATCCTCGTTCAGCACCCCGCCCTTGGCCAGTCGCAGGTGCGGAATGCAGGTGCCCTCTTCAAACACCGAGCTGGCATCGGCCGAGAAGCCCACGCCGCCAACGTCAATGGTGTGACAGGTCGAGGCAAACAGGGCCACCGCTTGGCTGCCGCGAAACACCGGCGTGACCACCACAAAATCAAACAGATGGCCCGTGCCCAGCCACGGGTCATTGGTGATGAAGACATCGCCCGCCGCCATCGAGGCCAATGGAAAGCGCTGCAGAAAATGACCCACCGCAATCGCCATGGTGTTGACATGCCCCGGCGTGCCGGTCACGGCCTGCGCCAGCATCCGGCCCTGGGTGTCATAAACGCCGGCCGACAGGTCACCGGCCTCGCGGGCCACGGCACCGAAGGCGGTGCGCAGCAGGGCCTGCGCCTGCTCCTCCACCACCGAGATGAGGCGGTTCCACATCACTTGGGTCTGAATCGCCTCAAACATGCTGTTAGTTGCGGGCTTCATGCCATCACCTCCATCACCAGATGGCCGTTGGAGTTGAGCTGGACCGACCAACCGGCCGGCACCACCAGCGTGGTCTCGTGTTCGGCCACCAAGGCCGGACCCACGATTTTTTCCGTCGGGTCCAGGTCAAAGCGCCAATGCAGCCCAAAGGCCTGCCGTTGGCCCTGCCCCGGATCCCAGGCCTGGCGGCTGCCGCTCGGCTGGCGCGTCGAACTGGGGGGCTGCTGCGTGGCGGTGGTGACGGCCGCGCCCTGGCTGGCAACCGTCACCGACCAGGTCACCACCTCCACCGCTGAGCCCGGAATCCGTAAGCCGTAGACCTGCTCATAGGCCTGCTCAAAGCGCTCAGCCAGGTCGGCCAGGTCGGCCGCCGCCAGCTGTGCGAGGTCGGTCGACGGCAGACTGACCTGCAGTTCATGGCCCTGGCCAGCGTAGCGCAACTCGGCCAGCCGGGTCACCTGCAGCGGCGCAGCGCCGGCGGCGGGCGCCACGATGGCCAGCGCCTCGGCCTCCATGTCGCGCAAGCGCTCGCGCACCTGCACGGCCGGCAGCTCGCGCAGCAGCGCCAGATCGCTGCGCACCACTTCAAAGGAAATCGGCGCTCGCAAAAAGCCAATGGCCGAGCCGACACCAGCACCGGTCGGGATGACCACGCGGCGCATGCCGAGTTTTTGCGCCAGCCGCCCGGCATGCAAGGGTGCCGCTCCGCCAAAGGCAATCATGGTGGCCCCTTCCAGTGCCTTGCCGCGCTCAATGGCGTGCACCCGCGCGGCGTTGGCCATGTTTTCTTCCACGATTTCACTCATGCCCGCAGCCGCCCAGAACGCATCCAGCCCCAGCACATCACCCACGCTGCGGCGCAGCGCGTCTTCGGCGCGCTGCTGGTCCAGTTGCAGATGACCGCCAGCAAAGCGCTGCGGATCCAGGCGCCCGAGCACCAGGTTGGCGTCGGTCACGGCCGGCAGGACGCCGCCTCGGCCGTAACTGGCCGGCCCTGGCTCGGCGCCGCAGGAGTCCGGACCGACTGTGATACGCAACAAGGCGTCAACCCGCCCGATCGAGCCGCCGCCGGCACCAATCTCCACCAGCTCGATCACCGGGATGCGAATCGGCAGGCCACTGCCTTTGAGGTTGCGCCAGGCCCGACCCACCTCAAACCGACGCGACCGCGCTGGTACGCCGTGGCTGATCAGGCAAATCTTGGCGGTGGTACCGCCCATGTCGAAGGCCAGCACTTCGTCCAGCCCGCACTCGCGCGCCAGGTGTGCGGCCAGGATGGCGCCGCCCGCCGGGCCCGACTCGACCAGCCGGATCGGGAACCGCTCTGCCAAAGCCAGCGTGGTCAGCCCGCCACCCGACATCATCAGCAGCAGGGGGCAAACGAGACCAGCCTGCGCCACCCTCTCACGCAGCCGGCCCAAGTACCCGGCCATCAGAGGGCGCACATAGGCATTGGCCGCCGTGGTGGAAAAGCGCTCGTATTCCCGCATTTCAGGGCACACCTCGCTTGACACACAAACGGTCACCGCCTCGCCCAGCACGCTTTGCACAATGCGCCGCGCCTGCAGCTCGTGGCTTGGGTGCGCCCAGGCATGCATAAAGCCGATGGCCACGGACTCGACCCCGGCGTCGCGCATCTGGCAGGCGGCGGTGTGCACCGCAGCCTCGTCCAGGGCCAGCAGCACCGAGCCATCGGCGGCAATGCGCTCCGGCACCGTGAAGCGCAGGGGCCGCGGCACCAAAGCCGGCGGCATTTCGATGTTGATGTCGTAGGCGTCAAAGCGTTTCTCGAAGCCCATCTCCAGCACGTCGCGAAAACCGGCAGTGGTCAGCAAAGCGGTCCGGGCGCCCTTGCGCTCAATCAGCGCATTGGTGGCCAGCGTGGTGCCATGGATGAAGAAGCCGATCTGCGCCGGGCTGACGCCGGCTTGCGCCAGCAATTGCTGAATACCGTCCATCACCGCCAGTTCGGGCTGGCGCGGCGTGGTCAGCACCTTGCAGCTGAAACGCCCTGTGGGCGTTTCCAGAACGACATCGGTGAAGGTGCCGCCAATGTCGGCGGCCAGGCGATAGTGGTCGCGGCGGTCGGTGTCTTGCATCAAATCACCGGACCGTTGAAGCGTGGATCGCGCCAATCGCCACTGTCCAGCAAGTCACGCAGGATCTGCACCGCGCGCCACAGGTCGGCATGGGTGGTGGTCAACGGGTGCACGCCGAAACGCAGGGCGTCGGGCTTGCGCGATGACACGACCACGCCCCGCGCCACCATGGCCTGTGACAGGGGGGCCGCGCCATCAAACTGCAAGGCCACGTGGCCGCCACGCTGAGCGTGGGAACGCGGGCTGGCCAGGCTGATGCCCAAGGGGCTGCACTGCTCATCGAGCAGCTGGATCAGCGTGTCCGTCAGCGAGCGGTGCCGCGCATCCAGCGCCGCCGGCGACACCCGGCGCCAAATGTCGGCCGCAGCAGAAAAGGCCACATTGGCCAGCACCGCCGGCGTACCCACCAAAAACCGGTCCGGTCCGGGTGCGGGCCGGTAGCCCGGCTCAAAAGCAAAGGTATCGGCATGGCCCATCCAGCCGGCCAGCGCAGGCCAGTGCGCACCCTGCAGCTGCGCATTGACGTACAGATACGCCGGCGCACCGGGGCCACCGCACAGGTACTTGTAACCACAGCCCACCGCCAGATCAGCCTGTGCCGCCTTGAGCTCAATCGCCACGGCGCCAGCAGAGTGGGACAAGTCCCACAGGGCCAGGGCACCATGGTCGTGGGCCAGGCGGGTCAAGGCCGCCATGTCATGGCGCGCGCTGGTGCGGTAATCCACATGCGACAGCGCCACCACCGCCACATCCTGACCGGCCAGCGCCGCCGGCAGCTCGTCGGCATGCCGGATGAAACGCAGCTCGGCCAACCCAGACTTGGCAATGCCTTCCGCCACATAACGGTTCGACGGAAAAACATCCTGCTCCAGCACGATCACCCGGCGCGGTGCGGCACGACTCAGGGCAAAGCACAGCAGCTTGTACTGGTTGATGCTGGTGGTGTCACAGACCCGGACGTCTGCCGCATCGGCCCCCAGCAGCGGTGCAATCGCTGCGCCCAGGCTGGCAGGCTGCTGCAGCCAGTCCAGCTCGCTCCAGCCGCGGCGGCGCGCCTGGCGCCAGCCGGCGTCCAGCACATGCTGCATACGGGCCGGCGCATCGACCGGCATGGGCCCAATCGAATTGGCGTCAAAGTAGAGCGTGCCCTCGGGCCCAGGCGCAAAGGCCGACCGCCAAGCGGCAAAGTCTGCCAAAGCCGACGTGGTTTGGTCCAGCGCTGCGCAGTCCTGGGCATTGAGCAACAAAGGGGAGTCCTTATTAGAAAACTGTGGAAGAATCGTAGCCGGCCCCCTCCATTCCCACAACAGCCTATTCCCTCATATCCATGTCATTTGGTTATGGATAGATCCCAAACGCGGGAACCAGGCTACCTGCATGAGAACACCATGCCCCAGGCCATCGAATCGGCGCCTCAAGGCGCCCTCCCCACCCCAGACCCAGCGGCACTGATGTTGCTGGCCGAGATCGCGGACGCGGGCAGCCTGACTGCCGCCGCGCGGGCGCTAGGCACAACCCAGCCGGCCTTGAGCAAGCAACTCAAGCGGCTGGAGCAACATTTGGGCGTGCCGGTTTTTGACCGCAGCCTGCGCGGCATCGTGCCCACCGAATACGGGCTGGCCCTGCTGCCGCGGGCACGTGCCATTCGGGCTCAGGCGCGCCAGGCGGGCGAAGACATCGCCCAACGCAAGGGCCAACGGGAAGGCCAGCTGGTGGTGGCGCTGTCGCACTTTTCTACCATCGCATTGCTGCCGGCCGTGATCCCGCAGTTTCGGTCGCGCTGGCCGGGGGTTCAATTGAGCATCACCCCGCCGCCCTTTGCCCTAGCCGGGCTGCGCGAGGGGGCACCCGACTTTGCGGTCATGTCGATGCCCGCTGAACGGCTGGGCAGTGAATTCACCACGCGCCCGGTCTACACCACTACGGTGGCCGTGATTGTGCGAGCCGGCCACCCCTTGGCCAACGCGCAGCACCTGTCAGATCTGGTCGGCGCGCAATGGGTCTGGCCCAGCGTACGCAGCTCGGTGACGCGCGGCTTGGCTCGGGCCTTCCGCCAGGCCCGACTGCCGGAGCCCACCTGCCTGACGACCTGCGAGACCTTGACCGGCCTTGAGATACTGGTGGCTAACACCGACTTGCTGGGGGCTGTGCCGTTTGAGGTACAGCGGGCCAGGGCCCCATCGAACGGCTTGCGCCCCGTGCCACTGCTACAAACCATTGAGGGTCCGCGCGTGGCCGTGCTGCGCTGGGCCGACGCCCGGCCGACACCGGCTTCGGCCGATCTGGAAGAAACGTTTGTGCTGGCGGCCCGCCAGCTCGCACGCGGCGCCCAGGCGCCAGCCTGAACCACCCGACGCGCCGTCACGCCCCAAACATGTCGCCATCCCGGCTGGGCGGTGCCACCCCCAGGTGCCGGTAGGCGGCCAGTGTGGCAATCCGGCCGCGCGGCGTGCGCTGCAAGTAGCCCTGCTGGATCAGGTAAGGCTCGATCACATCCTCAATGGTTTCGCGCTCTTCGCCAATGCTGGCGGCAATGTTGTCCAGCCCGACTGGGCCGCCGTCAAAGCGGTGGATCACGGCTTCGAGCAGCTTGCGGTCCATCAGGTCGAAGCCCTGCGGGTCAACATCGAGCATGGCCAGCGCGCGGTTGGCAATGTCAAGCGTGATCTCTCCGGCGCCCTTCACGTCGGCGTAGTCGCGCACCCGGCGCAGCAGCCGGTTGGCGATGCGCGGCGTGCCGCGCGCGCGCCGCGCAATCTCAAAACCACCGGCGTCATCGGTCGGCACATTGAGCAGGCCGGCGCTGCGGCGCACGATGCGCGCCAGCTCGTCAGCGGTGTAAAACTCCAGCCGCGCCACAATCCCAAAACGGTCGCGCAAGGGGTTGGTCAGCATGCCGGCGCGGGTGGTGGCACCCACTAGCGTGAAGGGCTGCA
>CAJAXU010000070.1 GCA_903948045.1 uncultured beta proteobacterium
AGTTGCCGGCGCGAGACTGGCAAGGGCTCGTTAATGCCGTGCAAACGCACCGCCCAGCCACTGCCGTCCGGGCCGGCCTCGGTCTTCTCTAAGGCCCTCAGCGCCGCGCGCGCGACCAGCGCATTGCGGTGAATCCGAATGAAGCGGTGGGCGTGACGCTGCTCCAGCTCGCTCAGGGCGCCCTCCAACAGGTGGGTGGCCGTGGCCGTGCCAACGGTCAGGTACTTCAGCTCGGCCTTGAGGTAGAGCACCTGCGCCAGCGGCAGCCGCTCCAGCCGACCACGCCCCTGCACCATCAAAAATTCATCGGTCAAATCAGGCGCTAGCCCTTGTCGGGATTGACGCAGTCGCTCTACTTTTTGTAGCGCCGCCTGCAGCCGCTCCAGGCGCACTGGCTTGGTCAGGTAGTCCAGGGCGTCCAACTCAAAGGCCTGCACGGCGTGCTCGGCATGGGCGGTCACAAACACCACCGCGGGTGGCGCCGCCAGAGCGGTCAGGGCACGGGCCAGGCTCAGGCCGTCGGCACCGGGCATGTGAATGTCAATCAACGCCACATCCGCGGTATGGTGCTGCAGCCAAGCCAGCGCCTGCGCCGCCGTGGCGGCCTCAGCCAGCCACAGGGCCGGCGGCGCCGAACAATCGGCCAATAAGGTGCGCAGCCGGCTGCACGCCAGCGCCTCGTCGTCCACCACCAGCACGGTCAACGCGCGGCTCATGCCGGCACCTCCAGCCGCACCACAAACCAGCCGTCCTGCAGGCCGGAGCGGCATTGGCCCTGCACATCGTGCAGCAGTTTCAGGCGGGCCTGCACATTGGCCAGTGCCAGGCCTTGTCCGGCGGCACCCGGGCCATCGGGCAGCGTGTTTTTGACCTTGACCACCACCCGCTCGCCCCGGCGTTCGGTGCTGATGCAGACCTCTGCACCCAGCGCACTGGGCTCCACCCCATGGCGCACCGCGTTTTCCACCAGCGGCTGCAACAACAGCGGCGGCAGCAAGGCCGCGCCAGCCTGCGGGTCCAACTGCCAACTCAAACGCAGCCGCTCGCCAAAGCGCACCTGCTCGATCGCCAGATACCGCTGCGCCAGCGCAATCTCCTGGTCCAGCGTGACCACCGGGCCCGGCTCGCGCAGGGCGTGGCGAAACAGGTCGCTCAGGTCTTCCAGCAGGGCCTCGGCCCGTGCCGGCTCGGCCCGCACCAGGGCAATGGCACTGTTCAGTGTGTTGAACAGAAAATGCGGCCGGATGCGCGCCTGCAGTTCCCCCAAGCGGGCAGTGGTGGTGGCCGGGGTCTGGCCGCGCGCGCGCCAAACCAGCGCGGCCACCAGCAAGGCCGCCAGCAGGGCGCCGCTGGCGCCACTAGCCAGCCACGGCAGCCGCTCCTGCTCACCCGCGAGCCAGAGCACGCCACAACCGTAGAGCCCGGCCAAGCCACCCAAAGCAACCCCAATCGCCTGCTGCCAGGGGAGCGGCAGGCGCGCGAGCAGCGTTTTCAGGCTACAGGCCGCCAACAACCACAGCAGCACGCCCGGCAAAGCGGCTCCGGTCACCAGGCTAAGCCGCGTCAGCCAGTCGCCCAAGTTGTCAGCGCCAAACAGCGACGCCACCGCCGCCACCAGCTCGACAAACAGCACCGCCCGCAGCACCACGCCCAGATGGCAGGCGTCAAACAACAGCGCGGCGTCTGGGCGCAGTGTGGGGCCTGGGGCTGGCGCGTCCGGCAAGACCGATAAAATTTCAGGGTCTGACATCAGGTGGTGGGGCTTCTGCCGCATTATTGATGATCTCCTTTTGCAACTCACAACCCTGGTCAAGCGCCGCGCGCGCCGCCCCCCGCATGTCTGAAACTCAATTTGATAAAAAATCGCAGGCCTGGTCGGCGCTGTTCTCCGAACCCATGAGCGACCTGGTCAAGCGCTACACCGCCAGCGTGTTTTTTGACAAGCGGCTGTGGCAGGCCGACATCGCCGGCTCGCTGGCGCACGCCGAGATGCTGTGCCACCAGGGCATTCTGTCCGCTGCCGACCAGGCGGCTATTGCACGCGGCATGGCGCAAATCAGCGCCGAAATCGAGGCCGGCCAGTTTGACTGGCAGCTGGACCTGGACGACGTGCACCTGAACATCGCGGCGCGCCTGACCCAACTGGTGGGTGACGCCGGCAAACGCCTGCACACCGGCCGCAGCCGCAATGACCAGGTCGCGACCGACGTGCGGCTGTGGCTGCGCAGCGAGATCGACCTGATCAGCGCCCTGCTGCGCGAGCTGCAGTTGGCGTTGGTGGACGTGGCCGAGCGCCATGTGGCGGTAATCCTGCCCGGTTTTACCCACCTGCAGGTGGCGCAGCCGGTGAGCTTTGGTCACCACCTTCTGGCCTACGTGGAGATGTTCAGCCG
>CAJAXU010000071.1 GCA_903948045.1 uncultured beta proteobacterium
CGGCATTTTGGTGCCGATCGGGCTGTTTGTTGTGGTGGACACGGTGAGCCTGTACCGGCAGGCGCTGGCGGCCGTCAACACTGCCTATGACCGCACCCTGCTGGCCTCGGCCAAATCGATCGGCGAGCGGATTGTAGCCGTGGGCGATGGCGCTGCCGCACAACTGCGCACCACCGTGCCCTACGCCGCGCTGGAGGCGTTTGAGGCCGACAACCGCAGCCGCATGGTGTACCGCATCTCCAGCACCCAGGGTGAGTTGATTGACGGCTTCGCCACCCTGCCGATGTGGAACGGCCAGCTGCCCGACCGTGGACCCTACTCAGCGTTGGTGGATTTTTATGACGACGTGCATGAGAGCGAACCGGTGCGGGTGGCCGTGCTGCTGCAGCCCGTCGCCATGGCGCAGGCACGGGTGATGGCCGTGGTACAGGTGGCCGAAACGCTGGAGCTGCGGCGCACCTTGGCGCGCCAGATCCTGCTCGACACGCTGTGGCGGCAGGCAGTGCTGGTCTCGGTGATTGCGCTGGTGGTGATTGTGGTGGTGCAGCGCGCCACCCGGCCGGTGCGCCGCCTGAGCCAGCAACTGCAACAGCGCCCGGATGGCCAGCTGGAGCCTTTGCTGGCCGGCGATGCGCCGCGCGAGCTGCTGCCGCTGATTGACGCCACCAACAGCATCATGGGGCGCTTGCAGCATCTGTTGGACCACCAAAAACGCTTTGTGCGCGATGCCTCGCACCAGCTGCGCACACCGCTGGCCGTGCTCAAGGTGCAAGTGCAGTCGGCGCTGCGCGGCGATGTGGCGCCCACGCAGGCCTTGCTGGAAATCAGTGACACCGTGGACCGGGCAACGCTGCTGGCCAACCAGATGTTGTCGCTGGCAAGGGTGGCCCAGCTGCGCCAGCAAGTCCCCGCCGCCAGCCCGGACTGGGCGCAGGTGATGCGCGAGGTGGCGCTGGACCTGTCGCCCTTGCTGGCTGACCGCAACCTGGACTTTGAAATCAGCACCACAGCCACCCCAGTCCACACCCACGACTGGATGCTGCGCGAGCTCTCGCGCAACCTGCTGCACAACGCCATCAAGCACTGCCCGCCGGGCGGCACCCTGCAAGTCACCCTGCACAGTGCAGACCAGCAGGCGCTGCTCTCTATCCGTGACAGCGGGCCCGGTATCAGCACTGAGCTGCGCGAGCGCCTGTTCCAGCCTTTTTCTGCGGGCGAGGCACGCAGTGGCTCGGGCCTGGGGCTGGCGATTTGCCACGAGATCGTGCTGGCGCTGGGCGGCCGCATCAGTCTGGATAACCGGGTCAGCAATGGGCAGATCTGCGGGCTAGATGCCACGGTGTGGCTGCCACTGGCGCACAATCCAAACGCATGAAGCACCTGAGACTGACCACCCTGCACACCCTGGCCTTGACATTGGCCCTGGCCCTGGCCTGCACCCAGCCCGCCCGGGCCGCTGCACCCGCTGCGACACCCGCCGCCGCCAACTGCCCTGCCCTGTGGCAGCAACAGTTCAAGCGCCTGCAAGACGAGTCGCCGCAAGCGCTGTGCCAGTACGCTGGCAAGGTGGTGCTGGTGGTCAACACCGCCAGCTACTGCGGCTTTACCGGCCAGTACCAGGGGCTCGAAGCGCTGTACGCCCGCTACCAGGCACGCGGCCTGGTGGTGCTGGGCTTTCCGTCGAACGATTTTGGCCAGCAAGAGCCGGGCTCGGGCAAGGAGATTGCCGATTTTTGCTTCAACACCTATGGCGTCAAGTTCCCGATGTTCAGCAAGACGGTGGTGGTCGGCGCTGGCCGCAGCCCGCTGTATGCCGCGCTGGCCAAGGCCAGCGGTGAGGCACCGCAGTGGAATTTTCACAAGTACCTGGTAGACCGGCAGGGCCGCGTGGCCGGCAGCTTTGCCAGCAGCGTGAAGCCAGACGACAAGCGCCTGTTGGCGGCCATCGAGCGGGCGCTGTGATGGAGCGCTTGCGCATCGACAAATGGCTCTGGGCCGCGCGCTTTTACAAGACGCGCAGCCTGGCCTGCGACGAGATCGACAA
>CAJAXU010000072.1 GCA_903948045.1 uncultured beta proteobacterium
CGGCTTTTGATGATGAAATCAGGCCTCAGGCCCCGTCGTTATTGACAAGTTTGCTACATAAATCAGAGCATATGCGAAGTTTGCGCCTGCGGTACTCGCATGAGGGGCGCGACTTTGGCGGCGCGCTGGAAACCGCTGGTGGCATTGTGCGGGCGCTGCCGCTGCTGGCCGAGGTGTTCTGGGTGTTGGCCGGTGACGTGTTTGCGCCTGATTTTGTGTTCAGCCAGGCTGCGGTTGCGCGCTTTGCCGCCAGCGACAAGCTGGCCCACCTGTGGCTGGTGCCCAACCCGGCGCACAACCCGGCCGGCGATTTCGGGCTGAGTGCCGACGGCTTGGCCTTGAACCAGGCTGAGCAACGTTTCACCTATTCCACCATCGGCCTGTACCGGCATGGCCTGTTTGCACCGCCGTTTTGCGACATCCCGCCCGGCAACCCGCAGGGCCTGAAAGCGCCGCTGGCGCCGCTGCTGCGCGCCGCCATCGCCCAAGGCCGCGTCAGTGCCGAGCTCTACACCGGCGCCTGGACCGATGTCGGCACGCCAGAGCGGCTGGCTGCGCTGAACCAGCCAGATGATTAAGATCGTCCACTGCAACCACGTCCTGTTCGACCCCTGCCTGATCCTCTCCCATTGCTGGAATGCCCATGACATCTGCCCCTGCCGCCACCCCCGCCCTCTACGCCCAGCGCCGCGCCCACTTGGCCCACCTGCTCGGACCCAAGGGCATCGCCATCATTCCGACCGCGCCTGAGCAGCAGCGCAACCGCGATGCCGACTTTTTGTACCGGCATGACAGCTACTTTTATTACCTCAGCGGCTTTACCGAACCCAAAGCCTTTCTGGTGATCACTGGCGACGGCAAGACCACGCTGTTTTGCCAGCCCAAGGACATGGAGCGCGAGATCTGGGACGGCTACCGCCTGGGCCCGGCCGACGCACCGGCCCGGCTGGGCGTGGACGCTGCCGTGTCTGCCACCGAGCTGGATGCGCAAATGCCGGCACTGCTGGACGGGCGCGACGCGGTCTGGTACCCATTTGCCACGCACAAGGGGCTGGAGGCGCGTATTGACGGCTGGCTCGGCCAGGTGCGCGCCCGCGTGCGCTACGGCACGCTGTGCCCGGAGCAGCAACGTGACCTGTGCGGCCTGCTCGACGAAATGCGACTGGTCAAAGACGCCCATGAGCAGGCCGTGATGCGGCGCGCCGCCGAGATCAGCGCCGGCGCCCACATACGCGCCATGCAGCTCTCTGCCCGCATGCTGCGCGCCGGCGAGGCCGTGCGCGAGTACCACCTGGACGCCGAGCTGCTGCACGAGTTTCGCCGCCATGGCTCGCAGTATCCCGCCTATGGCTCGATCGTGGCCGCCGGCGCCAACGCCTGCGTGCTGCACTACCGTGCCGACACCGCGCCGGTGCGCGACGGCGAACTGGTGCTGATCGACGCCGGCTGCGAGCTCGATGGCTACGCCAGCGACATCACCCGCACTTTCCCGGCCAACGGCCGCTTCAGTGGGCCGCAGCGCACGCTGTACGAACTGGTGCTGGCCAGCCAATATGCCGCCGTGGCCGCCACCCGGGCCGGTGCCCGCTTCACCGACCCGCACGAGGCCAGCGTCAAAGTGCTGGCGCAGGGCATGCTCGACCTCGGCTTGCTTGACAGCAACAAGGTGGGCACGCTGGATGACGTGATCGAAAAACGCGCCTATTTCCAGTTCTACATGCACCGCACCGGCCACTGGCTCGGCATGGATGTGCACGACTGCGGCGCTTACACCGAGCCTTCGGAAATCGGCCAGACCAGCGTGCGCCAGGACGCACTCACCGGCGACACCATCGTCAACCGGCCGGCGCGCATCCTGCAGCCCGGCATGGTGCTGACCATCGAGCCCGGCATCTATGTGCGCCCGGCGTCCGGCGTACCCGAGGCCTTCCACAACATCGGTATCCGGATCGAAGACGACGCCATCGTCACTGCCAGCGGCTGCGAGCTGATCAGCCGCGGTGTACCGGTGGCTGCGGATGAGATTGAGGCGCTGATGCGGGGTTGAATCGCAGGGTGCACGTGGCTGGTCCCTTGACGGTCGAGTCCGACAGATGGGTCTGGACAACCTCAAAACACGAGTGCGGTGAAAGTCATGAATCAGCTGGGGATGAGGTGCTGAAGGTGTTTAGGGTGACGTGATGACTGGTCTTTGGTTCTATTAAGATATAACTAGTTATACTAATATTTTACTAGAACCATCAATCACCATATAGAACATGGACCCTATTAAAAATCCTTTCTCTCCTGGCGCAGGTTCACCGCCGCCCGAGTTGGCCGGTCGGGCTCCGGTGCTGGAACAGGCCCGTATTCTGCTCGGCCGCGTGATGATCGGCAAATCCGAGAA
>CAJAXU010000073.1 GCA_903948045.1 uncultured beta proteobacterium
ATCCAGGTGCTTAGTCAGCCGCCCGAGCCTCGCCAAATACCAGTGCCTGCACAGGTGCAACCACCAGCGCTGCGCCCGGCGCGCACGCCGCAGGCCAAAGTTCCCCAAGACCCGGCAGCCGAAGGCAGGGCCGTCAAAGTTGACCCAGGCACCATAACTGAGCCCGCGTCAATACCCCCACTCGCGCCCTCGCCCTCGCCCTCGCCCTCGCCCTCGCCAGCGCCGACGCCAGGCTTAGCGGCTGCGCCTGCGCTCACCGTCCCCGTGGCCATTCAGACCAGTCCAGCAGTGGCAGCTGCGCCACTCGCGGCATTAAGCCCAACAACCCCGTCAATGGCGATGGCAACGGGTAAACCCGCGAGCGTCGCACCACCCGGCATGCCATTGGTCGCCGCGGCACCCGTCGCAGCAACAGTCACCAAGGCCGTCACCGTACCAGCGCCAGCAACGCCAGCCGCCCCGCCGCGCATGGAATTACCCAGCGCCGATGCCGATTACCTGGAACAGGCTCAAAAAATTTACCCCAAAGTCAGCATCCGGCTCGGGGAAAGCGGACGCGTGCTGCTTCAGGTGCTGATTGGGGTCGACGGCGCGGCGCACAAGGTTGAAATCAAGCAGTCCAGCGGCTTTGAACGGCTCGATCAAGCGGCCGTCCGGTTTGCCCAGCAGACGCGTTACCGGCCCGGCAAAAAGGATGGCCAGCCAGAAGCCATGTGGTACGCCCTACCGATCCCCTTTGAACTCAAATGAAGGCACGGGCCTGGAACACCGCGCCTGGCCGGCCAGCCTTAAAGACCCAGAAAAGCGATGGCCGCCCGAGCGATCTGGGCATCTTCGCTCGATTTGACGCCACTGACGCCAACCGCACCGAGGCATTGCCCGTCTTTCATGATGGGCACACCCCCCTCTAACAGACCTTTGATCTCCGGCGCGCTCAGGAATGATGGGCGCCCGCCGTTGATCATTTCTTCATAAACTCGCGATTCACGTCGTCCCAGGGCGGCCGTGTGGGCCTTGGCGGGCGCGATGTGCGCTGAAATGGCTGCGGCGCCGTCGAGGCGCTGCAGCCACAGCAAGTGGCCACCGTCGTCCACGATGGCGATGGTCACAGCCCAGTT
The DNA here is from genome assembly GCA_903948045.1 of uncultured beta proteobacterium. Taxonomy (GTDB): domain Bacteria; phylum Pseudomonadota; class Gammaproteobacteria; order Burkholderiales; family Burkholderiaceae_C; genus Rhodoferax. The sequence continues at coordinate 1,119 of CAJAXU010000073.1, forward strand.
GTTCTTCAGGGCTTCCTGTTCAGCAGCAGCAGCCATGCCCTTGAGGTCAGAGAATTCGAGTGTCGGTTTGTTTTTCATAGCGAAATTCCTATTTGAATGGAGGCGCCAAGCATACGGCCTGTTGACGGCAAGGCAGCGCGATTCCACCTAGAATCTGTCTGCCTGCACCGTGCGGGTTTTGAAGGAGTATGACCATGCTGAATAACGTTCAATCATTGGATCGCGGTTACGGCGAAGTGTCGACCGCAGCAGAGCGCAACAAGGTGCTACGTAATACCTATTGGCTGCTGGCCCTGAGCCTGGTGCCAACGGTGCTGGGGGCCTGGCTCGGCGTGGCCATGGGTCTGGCGCAGTCTCTCAGCGGCGGAATCGGTCTGGTGGTTTTTTTGGCGGGGGCTTTCGGCTTCATCTACGCGATCGAAAAGACAAAGAATTCGGCCGCTGGCGTGCCAGTGCTGCTCGGCTTTACCTTTTTCATGGGGCTCATGCTGTCGCGCATGATCGCCATGGTATTGGGCTTCAAGAATGGCTCTGAACTGGTGATGACGGCCTTTGGTGGCACGGCGGGTGTATTTTTTGTCATGGCCAGTCTGTCCAGCGTGATCAAACGTGACCTGTCTGGCATGGGCAAATGGCTGTTTGTCGGCGCGATGGCGCTGCTGGTGGGCGGGGTCATTAATATGTTCGTCGGCTCTACGGCGGGCATGATGGCCATGTCGGTGGCGGCCATCGGCATTTTCAGCGCCTACATGTTGTATGACCTCAAGCGCATCATTGACGGCGGCGAGACCAATTACATCAGCGCCACGCTGGCCCTCTACCTTGACATCGTCAACGTATTTCAAAGCCTGCTGGCCTTGCTGGGCATCTTTGGTGGCGAACGCGACTGATTCGCGCCCATCTTCTAAAAAAAGGCCCGCTCCCGGGTCTTTTTTTTGCGCCAATGGCTTGGCCAGCTCAAGGCGCTGCAAAATCTGTCGCTAACACCCTGAGGTATCCTTATCCATGATTCTGCGTCTGCTCATCCCTGCCGTTGCCCTGTTGCTCACCGCCTGTGAAATTCCGGGCATGGGGCCAGACCCTCGCATTGCCCAGCGCGAAGCGGAGGCTAAGGCCGTCGGCGGCGCCTGCCGGCATGGGCTACGCAGCATCGAAGACTGCTACGCGCTGAATGAAGAAGCCTCCAAAGCCGCCGTGTTTGCTGGCTGGAAGGCCATGGACGAGTACATGCGTGAAAACAAGATCGAAGGCGTGCGTGCGAGTGTGCCCAAAGCCGAGCCAGTTGAAGAAGTGCTGCCCGAGGTGAAGCCCAAAGCCGGCAAGGGCAAGGCTGCCAAAGACACCCCAGAGCCCGAACCTGAGGCCAAAACGGCGGCCAAGAAACCCGCCTCGGTTGAGAAAGCAAGCGACAAAGCGCCGGCCAAGCCTGCCGCCAAAGCCACCAACCCTTGAAACGGCCGGGCGTCAACGCCCGGCGAACTCAGTCCTGGCGATCGAACACGGCCAGGCTCTCCACATGCGCCGTATGCGGAAACATGTTCACCACGCCGGCGGCAGAGCACCGGTAGCCTGCTTGGTGGACCAGCAGGCGGGCATCGCGCGCCAGCGTCGCCGGGTTGCAACTGACATACACAATGCGCTTGGGCGCCGTCCAGCCTGAAGCAGCTAGGGCTGCAACGCCATCGCCCGAACCAGCCTGGGCCTGATGCAGTTCCACCAGCGCCTTGACCAGCGAAAAAGCCCCTTCGCGCGGCG
>CAJAXU010000074.1 GCA_903948045.1 uncultured beta proteobacterium
GTTGCTGCGCCACAAAGTTGACCAGCTCGCCGGCCTTGACCCGGCCCGTGGCGTCGGGCGTCACACCGGCGGCCAGTTGCACCTTGTCGCCGTCCACGGCGGCCAGCACGATCACTGCGCTCTTGAGCTTGTCTTTGAGCTTGTCCATGGTTTCGCGCAGCGCCTTGCTGTCGGCGCCGTCCAGCCGCGCGGCCAGAAAGCGGATGCCTTTGAGGTTGATGGCCTGCGCTACCAACTCGTCACCCTGGCTGGACGCCAACCGACCCTTGAGCGCGGCCAATTCTTTCTCCAGGCCCTTGACATGCTCCAACACCTGGCCGACGCGCTCGTGCAACTCGGCCACCGGCGCCTTCAGGGCGCCAGCCACCTGGCCCATGGTGGCCTCCAGGTCCTGCAGGTAGTGCAGCGCGTGCTGGCCGGTCACGGCCTCGATGCGGCGCACGCCCGAGGCCACGCCGCTCTCGGCCACCACCTTGAACAGGCCGATGTCGCCGGTGCGCTGCACATGGGTGCCGCCGCACAGCTCGGTGGTGCTGCCGATGTCCAGCACGCGCACCACCTCGCCGTATTTTTCTCCAAACAGCATCATGGCGCCGGTCTGTTTGGCGGCCTCCATGTCCATCAGCCGCGCCTGGGTGGCGGCATTGCTCAGAATTTCGGCATTGACGCGGACTTCGACTTCGCGGATTTCGGCGTCACTGACCGGCGCGTTGTGGGCAAAGTCAAAACGGGTGCGCTCGGCGTTCACCAGGCTGCCCTTTTGCTGCACATGGCTGCCCAGCACCTCGCGCAGCGCCTGGTGCATCAGGTGGGTGGCGCTGTGGTTGCGCATGGTGGCGGCGCGCAACGACGCATCCACATGGGCAGTGACGGCATCACCCACCGCCAGGCTGCCGCTCTGCAGCGTGCCGTGGTGCCCAAACACATCGGCCTTGATCTTCTGCGTGTCGGCCACCTGGAACAGGCCCTGGTCACAAAACACCGCGCCCTGGTCGCCAACCTGGCCGCCGCTCTCGCTGTAGAAGGGCGTGGTGGCCAACACCAGCACGCCACTTTGCCCGGCTTTCAGGGCGCTGACCGGCGCCCCATCTGCATACATGGCGACGATTTTTGTAGTAGACGTGAGTTCGTCGTAGCCGACAAAGTCATTGCCCTCGCCGGCGTAGTCCAGCGCCTTGTCCATCTTGAACTTGCCGGCGGCGCGGCCCTGGGCCTTTTGTTTTTCCATGGCGGCATGGAAGCCGGCTTCGTCCACGCTCAAATCGCGCTCGCGGCAGACGTCAGCCGACAAGTCGAGCGGAAAGCCAAAGGTGTCGTGCAGCTTGAAGGCCACCTCACCCGGCAGCACGGTCACGCCGGCGGCCAGGGCCTCGTCCAGGATGTGCATGCCATTGGCCAGCGTTTCAAAAAAGCGCTCTTCCTCGGCCTTGAGTACCTCGGTGATGCGCTGCTGGTCGGCCTTGAGCTTGGGGTAGGCCTCGCCCATCAGCGCCACCAGGTCGGGCACCAGCTTGTGGAAAAACGGCGTGCCTTTACCCAGCTTGTAGCCGTGGCGGATGGCGCGGCGCACGATGCGGCGCTGCACATAGCCGCGGCCCTCGTTGGACGGCACCACGCCGTCGCTCACCAGGAAGGCGGTGGCGCGGATGTGGTCGGCAATCACACGCAGGCTCTTGTTGCCCAGGTCGGTGCAGCCGGTCTCGCGCGCGGCGGCGCGGATCAGCGCGTCAAACAGGTCAATCTCGTAGTTGCTGTGCACGTGCTGCAAAATCGCCGCCAGCCGCTCCAGCCCCATGCCAGTGTCGACACAGGGCGCAGGCAGCGGCAACAGCCGGCCGTCGGCCTGCATGTCGAACTGCATGAACACGTGGTTCCAGATTTCGATAAAGCGGTCGCCATCTTCACCGGGGCTGCCGGGTGGGCCTCCGGGGATGTGGTCGCCGTGGTCGTAAAAGATTTCGCTGCA
>CAJAXU010000075.1 GCA_903948045.1 uncultured beta proteobacterium
CGAGCTGGAAATTTGCCAACACCTGGCAGCTAATGGCTGGCTGTACGCCGAGGGCGACGCTACAGGCTATGACCGCGCTCGCGCCCTGTTCCCCGCCGACCTGCTGGCCTGGGTGCAGGCCACCCAGCCCAAGGCCTGGGAGACGCTGACCAAGAACCACGGCAGCAAGGCCGCCGACACCCTGCTGGACAGGGTGCGCACCCAGTTGGACCAGCGCGGCACGCTGGATGTGCTGCGCCATGGGGTGGAGCTGCTGGGCCTAAAAACGCCGCTCTCGCTGGCGCAGTTCAAGCCGGCACTGGCCATCAACCCCGACATCCTGGCCCGCCACGGCGCCAACCGCCTGCGCGTGGTGCGCCAGGTGCGCTACTCGCTGCACTGTGAAAACAGCCTGGACCTGGTGCTGTTTTTGAACGGCCTGCCGGTGGCCACGGCCGAGCTCAAGACCGATTTCACCCAAAGCCTGGGCGACGCCATTGACCAGTACCGCTTTGACCGCCACCCCAAACCCAAGGGCCAAGCGGCAGAGCCGCTACTGTCTTTTCCGCAAGGCGCGCTGATTCATTTTGCGGTCAGCAACACCGAGGTGGCCATGGTCACTAAACTGGCCGGCCCGGCCACGGTGTTTCTGCCGTTCAACCTGGGTGACGATGGCGCAGCGGGCAACCCGGTCAACGCCGCAGGGGGCCACCGTACCGCCTACCTGTGGGAGCAGGTGTGGGCACGCGAGAGCTGGCTGGAGATACTGGGCCGCTACCTGATCGCCCAGCGCGACAAGAAGAAGCAGCTAGAAAAACTCATCTTCCCGCGCTACCACCAGCTGGACGTGACCCGCAAGCTGCAAGTGGCCGTGCTGGCCGATGGGCCGGGCGGCAAGTACCTGATCCAGCACAGCGCAGGCTCGGGCAAAACCAACTCCATCGCCTGGACGGCGCATTTTCTGGCCGAGCTGCACGACGCCGAGCACCGCAAGGTGTTTGACACGGTGCTGGTGGTGTCCGACCGCAACGTGATCGACGACCAACTGCAGGAGGCGCTGTTTGATTTTCAGCGCACCAGCGGCGTAGTGGCCACCATCAAGAACACCGAGGGCAGCAAGAGCGCCGCGCTGGCCGAGGCGCTGTCGGGTGACAAGAAGATCGTGGTCTGCACGATTCAGACCTTTCCCTTTGCGTTGGCGGCAGTGCGGGAGCTGGCTGCTACCCAGGGCAAGCGCTTTGCCGTCATTGCCGACGAGGCCCACAGCTCGCAAACCGGAGAGGCCGCCAGCAAGCTCAAGGCGGTGCTCAGCCCGGAGGAGCTCAAGGACCTGAGCGATGGTGGCGAAGTCAGCACGGAGGACATCCTGGCCGCCCAGATGGCCGGCCGTGCCGAGGACGGCGGCATCACCTTTGTGGCCTTTACCGCCACGCCCAAGAACAAGACGCTGGAGCTGTTTGGCACCCGGCCCGACCCCAGCCGCAAGCCCGCGCCCGACAACGTGCCCCAGCCGTTTCATGTTTACTCCATGCGGCAGGCGATAGAAGAAGGCTTCATTCTGGACGTGCTGCAAAACTACACGCCCTACCGCCTGGCCTTCAAGCTGGCCCACAACGGGCAAGAGCTGAACGAGGCCGAGGTGGAGCGCAATGCCGCCATGAAAGGCATCATGGGCTGGGTGCGGCTGCACCCCTACAACATCGCCCAAAAGGTGCAGGTGGTGGTGGAGCACTTTCGCGAGCTGGTGGCGCCGTTGCTGCAGGGCCGGGCCAAGGCCATGGTGGTGGTGGGCAGCCGCCTGGAGGCAGTGCGCTGGCAGCTTGCGATCGACAAGTACATCAAGACCAACCATTACGCCATCGGCACGCTGGTGGCGTTTTCGGGTGAGGTCAATGACAAGGAATCTGGCCCAGAGCCGTTTACCGAGACCAGCCCGGCGCTGAACCCTAGCTTGAAGGGCCGTGACATCCGCGAGGCCTTTAAGGGCGATCAGTACCAGATCTTGTTGGTGGCCAACAAATTCCAGACTGGTTTCGACCAGCCGCTGCTGTGCGGCATGTACGTGGACAAACGCCTGGCCGGCATCCAGGCGGTGCAGACCCTGAGCCGCCTGAACCGCGCCCATCCCGGCAAGGACACCACCTATGTGCTGGACTTTGTGAACGACCCCGCTGAGGTGCTGGCCGCTTTCAAGACTTACCACACCACCGCAGAACTCAGCGCCACCACCGACCCCGATCTGGTCTACAACCTGCGCGCAAAGCTGGACGGCGCCGGGCACTACGACGACTTTGAGGTGGACCGCGTGGTGGCCGTAGAGCTGAACCCCAGGGCCAAGCAGAGCGAACTGATCGCAGCATTGGAGCCGGTTAGAGACCGCATCATGCGGCGGTACAAGGCGGCAGCGGCGGCGTTGAAGGCGGCCAAGGCAGCCAAGGACGCGGTGGCCACGCAAGCCGCGCAGGATGATCTGGACGCGCTGACCCTGTTCAAGGGCGACATGGGCGCGTACATCCGGCTCTACACCTTTCTGTCGCAAATTTTTGATTACGGCAACACCGGCATCGAGAAGCGGGCCATCTTCTACAAACGCTTGCTGCCGCTGTTGGAGTTTGGCCGGGAGCGTGAGGGCATTGACCTGTCCAAGGTGGTGTTGACCCACCACCACCTGAAAGACCAGGGCAGCCGCGCCCTGCCGCTGGGCCAGGGCGAGACGCCCAAACTGGCCCCGATCACCGAGGCGGGCAGCGGCAGTGTGCAAGAGCAGCAAAAAGTCTACATGGCCGAGCTGATCGACAAGCTCAACGACCTGTTTGGCAGCGAGACCAGCGAGCAGGACCAGCTGCGCTATGTGAACGGCACCATCTTGGGTAAGGTGGCTGAATCCGCCACCCTGCAGCAGCAGGCCGCCAACAACACCAAAGAGCAGTTTGCCAACTCACCCAACCTGAAAACCGAGCTGCAAAACGCCATCATCGACTCGCTGGACGCGCATAACGCCATGAGTACCAAGGCGCTGAACTCACCCATCGTGATGCACGGGCTGCTGGATATTTTGCTAAACCACTCGGGTCTGTATGAGCGGCTGCGCTCAAGTGCCGCAAGCCCGCCTGCCCACAGATAAGTTAATGGTGGTGCCCATGCGCCCCATGCACATGGCCGTGGGCCAACTCTTCACTGGAGGCGGCGCGCACCTCGGTCACGCTCAGGCTGAAGCGCAGCGCCTTGCCGGCCCAGGGGTGGTTGCCGTCGAGCAGCACTTGGGCGCCCTTGATCTTGACCACATTGAACACCTGCTCGGTGCCGTCAGGCGTGTGGCCGCGCAGCTGGCCGCCGACCTTGACGCCGGGCGGGAACTCGCTGCGCGGAATGGTTTGCACCAGCGACTCGTCGCGCAGGCCAAAGGCATCTTCGGGCGCCAGCGCCAGCGTGGTCTGGTAGCCCTTTTCCTGGCCGTCCAGGGCGGCTTCGATGCGCGGCAGGGTGCCGCCGTAGCCGCCGTGCAGGTAGGCCATGGGCTCGTCGGCTTGTTCCAGCAGCTTGCCTTGGGCATCGGCCACTTTGTAGCTCAGGGTGACGACGGTGTCTTTCTCGATTTTCATGATGGTGTGGTGTGTTGCAGGGGCTAAGATGCCCCATTTTCGCTCAGCCACCCTCTCACATGAACCATAACCCCGCACGCGGCATTCTTTACCTGTGCCTGGGGGTGCTCGTTTTCTCATTGCAAGACGCCATCATCAAGCGGGTGAGTGGCGGCTACCCACTGACCGAGGTGGTGTTTATCCGCTCCTGTGTGGCCGCGCCCATTCTGCTGGCGCTGGTGCAGCGCGAGTCGGGCTGGCGTGCGATCTTTCACTCGTCGCTCGGGCTTTTGACCTTGCGCGCGACGATCATGTTTGGCTCCTACACGGCCTACTACATGGCGTTTCCGGCGCTGCCGCTGGCCGATGCTGTGGCGCTGTACTTCACGGTGCCGCTGTTTGTGACCGCGCTGGCTGGCCCCTTTTTGGGCGAGCGCACGCATTGGCATGTCTGGCTGGCCGTGTTGCTCGGCTTTGCTGGCGTGATGGTGATGCTGCAGCCCGGCAGCGGCCTGTTTGAGCCTGCCGCTTTGCTGTCCCTGCTGGCGGCGGCTCTTTACGGCACGGCCATGCTGATGGCGCGCAAGTTCGGCGACAGCCTGTCCGCGTCCGTTATGGCCTTCTACCAGAACGGTGTGTTTCTGGTCGGCGCCGGGATCGGCGCGCTGGTGCTGCACGGCCTGGGTGTGGTTAGGGCAGAGCATCCCAGCCTGTCGTTTCTGGTGCGGCCCTGGGTCATGCCCAGCCTGACGGACGGTTTGCTGATCGCGGCCTGCGGTGTGGTGGCGGCTGTCGGCATCATGCTGCTGACCAATGCTTACCGGGTGGCCCGGGCCAGCACCGTGACGCCCTTTGAGTACACCGGCATTCTGTGGGCGCCGCTGTGGGGCTTTTTGTTTTTCAGCGAAGTGCCGCGCGCCACCACCCTGGCTGGTGCCGCCGTGATCGTGGTGGCTGGCTTGCTGGCGCTGCGGCTGGCAAAAAAGTGACCTTGGAACTGACCTTGGACCTGAGCTGAACTTGGAGCATTCGACATGAGCTTACTGACCACGACCACCTTACAGGCCGATGGCACCATCCTGGCCACCTGGGCCGACGGCCACAGTGCTTCTTTTGGCGCTTATTGGTTGCGCGACAACTGCCGCTGCGCCCAATGCCGGCACCCGGGCAATGGGCAAAAGCTGTACCAGATCGTGGACCTGCCAGCCCAGCTGTCTGTGCGCACCCTAAGCCTGGTACCGGGGCCGTCGCTGGAGGTGATTTGGTCCGACGGGCATGCCTCGGCCTATGGCGGCGATTGGCTGGCGGCCCATCAGCTGGGTAGCACAGCGCGCCGCGCCCGCCAAGTCAAGCCGGTGTTGTGGGACCAGCGCATTGCCGCCGACATGCCGGTGGCCAGCTGGCCGGCCCTGCTGGCTGACCCAGCCCAGGAGCTGGCCTGGCTGGAGCGCTACACCGCACTCGGTTTTGGCTTGCTCAAAGACGTGCCGACCACGCCCGGCGCCGTGGCCGAGGTGGGCGACCGGCTGGGCTATGTGCGCATCACCAATTACGGGCGGCTGTTTGACGTTAAATCAGTGCCCAACCCGACCAACCTGGCCTACACCGCCGTCGCCTTGGGGGTGCACTCTGACAACCCCTACCGCCACCCTTCACCGGGTGTGCAGTTGCTGCACTGCCTGGAGGCCGAGGCGCCGGGCGGTGACACCCTGCTGGTCGATGGTTTTGCCGCGGCTGAGTTGCTGCGTCAACAGGACCTAGCGGCGTTTGAGCTGTTGCGGACGGTGCCGATGAACTTTCGCTATGCCGACGCGCAGACCGATCTGCGCGCCAGGCAAACCCTGATCTCCACCGACCGCGAAGGTGTGCTCAAGGCGGTGCACTTCAACAACCGCTCGGCCGACTGGCTAGATGCACCGGCCGACGTGGCCGAGGCCTGGTACCAGGCTTACCGCCAATTCGCGCAACTGCTGCTGCGCGATGAGCTGCAACTGGTGTTCCGGCTGGCACCCGGTGACTGTGTGGTGATGCAGAACGACCGCACCCTGCACGGCCGCACGGCGTTTGACCCGAATCTGGGCCGACGCCACCTGCAGGGCTGCTATATTGACCGCGACGCGATGGAAAGCCGGCGTTTGGTGCTGCGCCGCACACTCAATCCGGCTTGAAACCCCATGAAATCCACAGAAAGCGACAGGCTATGACCGTGATGAACGAGATTCGCGCCGCATTTGAGCGACGCGGCCATGAGACTTATGGCGAGGGCGTCAGCCAGCTCGACCACGCCCTGCAATGCGCCGCGTTTGCCGAGCGCGATGGTGCCGATGCGGCACTGGTCACGGCCACGCTGCTGCACGACATCGGCCACCTGCTGCATGACCTGCCGGCCGATGTGGCCGACAGCGGCGTCGACACCCAGCACGAAGCCAGTGGCTCGGCCTGGCTGTCGCGCCACTTTGGCCCCGAAGTGACCGAGCCGGTGCGCATGCATGTGGCAGCCAAACGCTACCTGGCCACCATGGAGCCGGGTTATTTTGAGCGGCTGTCCGAGGCCTCTGTCCTGTCGCTGCGCTTGCAGGGTGGGCCGATGTCTGAGACACAAGCGGCAGCCTTTGCCGCCGAGCCATTCTTTGCCGATGCGATCCGTCTGCGGCGCTGGGACGAGGAGGGCAAGATCGTGGGCTACCACGGCCCCGCGCTCGACCATTTTTTACCCCGGGTACAGGTCTGTCTGGCTTGAACCCGAACTTGAACTTACCCAAGGACTGAGATGAAAACCAAAGCTGCCGTCGCCTGGAAATCCGGCGCGCCCCTGACCATTGAAACCGTCGACTTGGACGGCCCCCGCTTTGGCGAGGTGCTGGTGGAGATCAAGGCTACCGGCATTTGCCATACCGATTACTACACCCTGTCGGGTGCGGACCCAGAAGGCATCTTCCCGGCCATTTTGGGTCACGAAGGCGCCGGCATCGTGGTGGATGTGGGGCCGGGTGTGACCACTCTTAAAAAGGGTGACCATGTCATCCCGCTCTACACGCCCGAGTGCCGGCAGTGCAAGTTCTGCCTGAGCCGCAAGACCAACCTGTGCCAATTGATTCGCGGCACCCAGGGCAAGGGCCTGATGCCCGACGCCACCAGCCGATTCAGCCTGGACGGCAAGCCGATCTTTCATTACATGGGCACCTCCACCTTCAGCAATTACACGGTGGCGCCCGAGATCTCGCTGGCCAA
>CAJAXU010000076.1 GCA_903948045.1 uncultured beta proteobacterium
CCTGCAGACGGTCGAGCAACCAGTACAGCGGCTTGGCCAAAATGGTCAGCCAGCCGTAGTCCTTGACCAGCTCCAGCCCTGGTGTCAGGGCCTCCAGCACTTTTTCTTCCTGAGGTCCCGCGAAGAAGTTGGCATCCAGCGCTTTGCTGGCACCCGGCTCCAGGCTGCCCAACGCAGCGATCATGCCCACCGAATACAGGTTGTTGTCGACCTTGCGCATGAACAGCTCGCGTTGCACACCGTCCGGCAACAGCCAGGCACTGGCAAAGTAATGCTGCACCATGGCCACGTAGCCATTGGTCGCACTTTTTTCAATCTCGACCTTGCCTTTTTCAATATCAGAAAACTCCACTTTCTGGTACTTTTTGGCTTCGGTGTAGACCGCCGGACCGGTAAACGTGGAGTAAAACGCGGACTCGCCCGATGGCTTGTTGCCGTCGCGCACCAGTTGCAGGTACAGCTGTGGCGACACCGGCACGGTGCCGACGTTGAGCACCTCATGCTTGACCTTGACGGCGTAGGCACCCCGCGTGAGGGTGTAGGTCTTGACCAGCTTGACGCCGCCCAGCTCGGGCGACTCAAAGCGCAGCACCAGTTCTTTGCTGCCATCCTTGAGCTGGCGCTCGCCAGGCACCAGGGTCATCATGGTCTTGTGCGTGGGCATGCTGCCGCCAGCCGCACCGCCAATCAACCCGGTCTGCGCCATATAAACGCGGTCTTTGCTGTCATCAAGCAAAACAAAGTTGCGTTTCTTGTCGGCCATGTCGACGTGCTGGAGGAATTCGGTTTGCAGCAACGAGCCGCCCTCCGAGTCCAAGGTCAGCTTAAACACGTCGGTGGTGACCACGATCCGTTCACGCGGGACAGCCGGGGCACTGGCCGCAGCAGCGGCTAGTACAGCTGTGCCTGGTACAGCCTGAGCGCCGGCCACAGGGGCCGCCACGACCGACGGCACTGGCACGGATGAGGGGACGCCGGCAGCACCGGACGCGTCCGCCTTGGGCGCAGCCGGCGCGCTTTGGCTTGGGCCCGGGAAAAAGGTAGCCTTGTGGCCGGTATGCACCTGCCACTGGTCCCATAACAGCACCATGGAAAAGCCAAAAACCACCCACAAAATGGTGCGGCGAATATCGTTCATGAAGACTTCTCAGGGGTAGATGAAGGAAACAGCCGGGTAAATAGCCCGGGCTTGTGCTTGGGCACGGGGTCAAAGCCGCCGTCGCACCAAGGGTGACACCTGCCGATTCTGGCCAGTGTCAAATAAGAGCCGGCCAGAGCCCCATGCCGGTCAAGGGCCTCCAGCGCGTAGCGCGAACAGGTTGGCTCAAAACGGCAGGACGACCCCAGCCAGGGGCTCAACAAGAGGCGATAGCCTTTGACCAGGCCCATCAGCAACCGGCGCATCATGTGGCACGCGGCACTGCCGCAGCAGTCAGGCGGGCCAGCGCGTCTTGGAACAGCTGCTGCAACTCCAGCCGCAGTGCCGCCTTCAATGGCTCGGAGGTGGCGCTCGGAAAGCGACTCCGGTCAAAACCAGAGCGCAAACGCACCACATAGGCTGCCACGGGCAAGTCGGGCTCAAAGTCTTGGCTCACGCTGAACACCTGGCGCTTGATCGTATTGCGGGTCACCGCCCGTTTAGCCCAGCGTTTGGGCACGACGACACCAAGGCAGCCCCCGGCCAAACCGGCGAGCATCGCCAGAGGTTGGCTGGCTGTCGGGCTGGATGGGTTAGCAGGCACAGTCAAGCCAAGCGGCGCCATGTGCAAAGCAAAGTGGGCCGTTCGTGCGGCCGTTTGCGCCGACATCACGGCCTGAAATTGGCTCCACGCTTTGAGTCGGTGCAATTTGTTGCTGCGCCAGACTTGCCGGGGCGGCGGGTATCAGCCGTACGACCGGACTCAGACCGCCAGGCGCTTACGACCCTTGGCACGGCGGGCGTTGATGACGGCGCGGCCGCCACGGGTTTTCATGCGAACCAGAAAACCGTGGGTGCGGGCACGACGGATCTTGGAGGGTTGGTAAGTGCGTTTCATGATGACAATCCTAAAGGGCTCGATCAGGGCCCAAACACTCTCCATGAGTATGCAGACCACTGGCATTTTCTTCCCCAAGTGAAGTCAGGGGAACCCGGCATTATCACAAACTTTGGCCGTACCGGCAAATTGGGCCTTTTACTAGGGGCAATGCGCACGCCAGCCCGACGCCCAGCCAGGCCCTTGCGGCCGCACTTTTGCGTGGTCTCCCAACTGTGGATAAATTCTTGATAAGTTACACTTCTTGGCTACCGAAATGACATCTATCCACAGAAGCTGATCCGCACCATGACCACGGGCCCATCCATCAGCCACCCCGACACCGACAGCCGAGAAACGGCCCGAATCTTATGGCAAGCCTGCATCGAGCAATTGGCGCAAGAGTTGCCTGAACAGCAGTTCAACACCTGGATCAAACCGCTCTCGGCCCAGGTGAGCGACAACCTGTCCAAGGTCACGATTTTCGTCGCCAACCGATTCAAACTGGATTGGGTCCGAACCCAGTACAGCAGCCGCATTTCGAACATGTTGGAGAAGTTTTCGGGCCAGCCGGTGGCGCTCGAGTTAGCGCTTGCTCCCAAGGAAGCCCCTGTTAGGTCTGCCTCCGCCATTCAGTCGCCCGATATTTTGCCGCCAGAGGATCAGCTTGGTTCAAGCCTGGATCCAAGCGCAGGCAGCCTGAAGAGTCGGCTCAATACGGCGCTGACCTTTGACACACTGATTGAAGGCAGTGCCAACCGTATGGCACGCGCTGCTGCCATGCATGTGGCGGGCATGCCGGGCCACCTGTACAACCCCCTCTTCATCTATGGCGGCGTCGGCCTGGGCAAGACCCACCTGATGCACGCGGTGGGCAACCGGCTGCTTGCAGATCGGCCAAATGCCAAAGTTCTCTACATCCATGCAGAGCAATTTGTCTCAGATGTGGTTAAGGCCTACCAGCGCAAGACTTTTGATGAGTTCAAAGAGCGTTACCACTCGCTGGATTTGTTGTTGATTGACGACGTGCAGTTTTTTGCCAACAAGGAGCGAACACAGGAAGAGTTCTTCAATGCCTTTGAAGCCCTTTTGGCCAAAAAATCTCACATTGTCATGACCAGCGACACCTACCCCAAGGGGCTGGCCGACATCCACGAGCGGCTGGTGTCGCGCTTTGACTCTGGCCTGACGGTGGCGATCGAGCCGCCCGAACTTGAAATGCGGGTGGCCATCCTGATCAACAAAGCCCGGGTTGAGGGCATCGATATGCCGGAAGAAGTGGCCTTTTTTGTCGCTAAAAATGTTCGCTCTAACGTGCGCGAGCTCGAAGGCGCGCTGCGCAAGATCCTGGCTTATTCACGCTTCAACCAAAAAGAGATTTCGATCCTGCTGGCCCGTGAAGCCCTGCGCGATCTGCTGTCGATTCAAAACCGGCAGATTTCTGTGGAAAACATCCAGAAAACCGTGGCCGACTATTACAAAATCAAGGTCGCCGACATGTACTCCAAGAAGCGGCCCGCCAGCATCGCCCGGCCGCGGCAAATTGCGATGTACCTGGCCAAAGAGCTGACACAGAAAAGCCTTCCTGAAATCGGAGAATTGTTCGGCGGGCGCGATCACACCACCGTGCTGCACGCCGTGCGCAAGATTGGCGGCGAGCGGCAACAGTTGACCGAGCTGAACCAGCAACTGCACGTTTTGGAGCAAACCCTCAAAGGCTGAGCTGCGTCACAAAAAGCGGAAAATACAGGTAACAGTTTCTCGCCCCCGTCACGGCAAGATGAAATTCAATTTAGCAATTTAAGAAGAGGTTGACATGATCGTCCTGAAGGCCACACAAGACAAGGTTTTAGCGGCCCTGCAATCGGTCGCTGGCATTGTGGAGCGGCGGCACACGCTGCCCATCCTGGCGAACGTCTTGATTCGCAAGACGGGCGCCTCGCTGCAACTCACCGCCAGTGATCTGGAAATCCAGATCCGCACCACGGCTGAACTGCAAGGCGACACCGGCGACTTCACCACCACGGTGGGCGCGCGCAAGTTGATCGATATCTTGCGCACCATGCCGGCCGACCAGACCGTCTCGCTCGAATCGAACGCCAGCAAGGTCATCCTCAAGGGCGGCAAAAGCAAGTTCACGCTGCAAACCCTGCCCGCCGAGGATTTCCCGCTGGTGCAAGAAGCCGCCAACTTTGGCCCGATGTTCAGCGTGCCACAGAAAACCCTGAAAGACCTGCTGAGCCAGGTGGCGTTTGCCATGGCGGTGCACGATATCCGCTACTACCTGAATGGCATTTTGTTTGTGGCCGAAGGCAAGCAGCTGAGCCTGGTGGCCACCGACGGCCACCGCCTGGCCTTTGCCTCTGCCACGCTGGATATTGAGGTACCCCGACAAGAAGTCATCCTGCCACGCAAGACGGTGCTTGAGTTGCAGCGGCTGCTGAGCGACGCCGAAGGCGCGATCGACCTGCAGTTTGCCAATAACCAAGCCAAGTTCAGCTTTGGCAGCATGGAATTTGTCACCAAGCTGGTGGAGGGCAAGTTCCCGGATTACAACCGTGTCATCCCCAAGAACCACCGCAACAGCATCACGCTCGGCCGTGCCGCCCTGTTGGCCACACTGCAGCGCACCGCCATTCTCACCAGCGACAAGTTCAAGGGCGTGCGGCTTAGCGTCGAACCCGGTTGCCTGCGCGTGGCCTCCAACAATGCCGAGCAAGAAGAGGCCGTGGACGAGCTCGACATCGACTACGGTGGCGACACCATCGAGATCGGCTTCAATGTCACCTACCTGATCGACGCCCTGAGCAACATGAGCCAAGACATGGTCAAGCTTGAGCTGTCGGACGGCAACAGCTCGGCGCTGTTCACCATCCCCGACAACGCCACGTTCAAGTATGTCGTGATGCCAATGCGCATTTGATGCCGCCAGACAACCTGCATCACACCGAAACTCACCTTAAGTTAGCCATGACCGAAGACCACAAGCCTGCCGCAACCCCGCCCACAGAGGCCGACGCCGTGAACACCGGTGAGGGAAGTGCCGACAGCTCCAACTTCCAGCCCACCATCGACGCGCACCAGGCCGGTGCCTCGGAGGCCTATGGCGAGGGCTCGATCCAGATCCTGGAAGGGCTGGAAGCCGTGCGCAAGCGCCCCGGCATGTACATCGGTGACACGTCTGACGGCACCGGGCTGCACCACCTGGTGTTTGAGGTGGTGGACAACTCGATTGACGAATCCCTGGCCGGCCATTGCGACGACATCCTGGTCACCATCCACTCCGACAACTCGATCAGCGTGGTGGACAACGGCCGCGGCATCCCCACCGGCATCAAGATGGACGACAAGCACGAGCCCAAGCGCTCTGCGGCCGAGATTGCCCTGACCGAGCTGCACGCCGGCGGCAAGTTCAACCAGAACAGCTACAAGGTCTCGGGCGGTCTGCACGGCGTGGGCGTGAGCTGCGTCAACGCGCTGTCAAAGATGCTGCGCCTGACCATTCGGCGTGATGGCAAGGTGCACGCCATGGAGTTCAGCCGGGGCTTTGTGCAAAACCGCATCACCGAAGAAGTGAACGGCGTGCCGGTGTCACCCATGAAGGTGATTGGCGAAACCGAAAAGCGCGGCACCGAGGTGCACTTTTTGCCTGATACCGAG
>CAJAXU010000077.1 GCA_903948045.1 uncultured beta proteobacterium
ATGAACACCGACAACATGAGCATCCTGGGCCTGACCATCGACTACGGCCCGTTTCAGTTTCTGGACGGCTACGACCCCGGCCACATCTGCAACCACTCCGACAGCGGCGGCCGTTACGCCTTCAACAAGCAGCCCAACATCGCCTACTGGAACCTGTTTTGTCTGGGCCAGGCGATGCTGCCTTTGATCGGCGAGCAAGAGCTGGCGCTGGCCGCGCTGGAGTCCTACAAAACCGTGTTCCCGGCCGCGCTAGAGGCCCGGATGCGCGCCAAGCTCGGGCTGCCAGCCGCGGCTGACGCCGAGCAAGCCGCGACCGATCGCCGCCTGATCGAGGACATCCTGAAACTGCTGGCGACCGAGCGGGTGGACTACACCGTCTTCTGGCGCAGGCTGAGCCACGCGCACGGCGGCCTTGCGGCCGAACCGGTGCGCAACCTGTTTCTGGACCGGGCGGCAGTGGACGCCTGGTTGCTACAGTATTCAGAGCGAATGAGCCATACACCACAAGGGCTGGCGACCGATTTGATGCTCAAGACCAACCCGAAGTTTGTGCTGCGCAACCACCTGGGCGAGCTGGCCATCCGGGCCGCGCGCCAAATGGATTTTTCGCAGGTGCAGACCCTGCTCACCGTGCTTGAATCGCCGTTTGACGAACACCCGCAATTTGACGCACTGGCCGGCTTCCCGCCCGAGTGGGCAGGTAGTATTGCGATCAGCTGCAGTTCCTGACACCCCCTGAAACTCCTGCCCCCATCACCATCCCAAGCAACCATGACTTACAAAATCAGCAAGACCGACGCCGAGTGGCAAGCCCTGCTCAAAGACAAAGGCGCCGAGCCACTGGCCTACCAGGTCACGCGCCACGAGGCCACCGAGCGCGCCTTCAGCGGGCGCCTGGCCGAGCAACACGCCGCCGGCACCTACCGCTGCATCTGCTGCGACAAGCCGCTGTTTGATGCTGCGGCCAAATTCGACTCGGGTACCGGTTGGCCCAGCTACTTTCAGCCGATTGCGCCTGAAGCCATTGGCACCAAAGTCGACGGCCTGCTGTGGATGAAGCGCACCGAAGTGCATTGCGCCGACTGTGGCGCCCACCTGGGCCATGTGTTTGAAGACGGCCCGGCGCCGACTGGCCTGCGCTACTGCATGAACTCGGCCTCGCTACACTTCACCCCCTCATGAAGCTGCTGATTGATTTTTTCCCCATCCTGCTGTTTGTCGGCGCCTACAAGCTGTACGACATCTATGTGGGCACCGCCGTGCTGATGGCCGCCACTGTGCTGCAGATGGGGCTGATCTACAGCATTGATCGCCGGCTGCAGATGGTGCAAAAAATCACCTTGGTGCTGGTGCTGGTGTTTGGCGCCCTGACGCTGGCCTTGCATGACGACCGTTTCATCAAGTGGAAGCCCACAGTCCTGTATGCCGCCATGGCCATTGGGCTGGCGGTGGCCCTGTGGCTGCTGAAGAAAAACTTCCTCAAGCTGATGCTGGGCAGCCAGCTGGAGCTGCCTGACGCTGTGTGGCAGCGACTCAACCGGGTCTGGATCGGCTACTGCGTGTTCATGGCCAGCATCAATGGCTATGTGGCGGCTTATTACAGCACCGAAGACTGGGTCAATTTCAAGCTTTGGGGCTACGCCTTTCCGCTGGTGTTCATCGTCGGCCAGGGCTTCTACATTGCCCGCTACCTCAAGTCGGACGAGCCCCAGGCATGAGCGAGCTGCTGACCCCACCCGGCCCACCCACGGCGGCACTGCTGACCGAACGCCTGCGTCACACCTTGCAACCGGTGTCACTGGATGTGATTGATGAAAGCTGGCAGCACAGCGGCCATGCCGGCGCCAACGACAGTGGCGTGGGCACGCATTTTCGGGTGCGCATCAGTTCGGCACTGTTCCAGGGTAAGTCGCCGGTGGCACGGCATCGCCTTGTGTATGATGCGCTGCAAGATTTTCTGGACCAGGGACTGCACGCGCTCGCCATCGAAGCCAGCCTGCCGCCCACCTGAAAACCCGCCCCATCCAGCCCGTCATTTCGAACTGCCCACTTTTTCCATTACCTGAGACCTTTCTTTCATGAAACGTACCCTGATTTCCACCTTGATCAGCACCCTGCTCGTCGCCGGCTTGGCGCCCATGGCCCTGGCCCAAAACGTCGCTATCGTCAATGGCAAAGCTGTGCCGGTCGCCCGCGTCGAGGCCCTGGCGCAGCAGGTCGCCAAGTCTGGCCGCCCAGTTACGCCCGAGATGCAAGGCCAGCTGCGCGACGAGGTGATCGCTCGCGAGATCTTCATTCAAGAAGCGCAAAAGCAAGGTCTGGACGCCACCGAGGATTACAAAGTTCAGATGGAACTGGCCCGCCAGACCCTGCTGATCCGCGAGCTGTTCGCCAATTTCCAGAAAACCAGCCCGGTGACCGATGCCGATGTGAAGGCCGAGTAC
>CAJAXU010000078.1 GCA_903948045.1 uncultured beta proteobacterium
CAACCACCGCCGCCACGTCGGCGATCTGGTCTTCGGAATGCACGTCGGTCAGCACCGGCACCTGCAGCTCGCGCTTGACCTTGGCCAAGATCTCCAAGCCTGCCCCAAGGCCCGGGCCGCGAAAGCTGCTGCCGCTGGAGCGGTTGGCTTTGTCAAAGCTGCTCTTGAAAATGAAGGGAATGCCCAGCTCGCGGGTGATGTCCCTGAGCGTACCGGCGGTGTCCATCTGCAGCTGCTCGGATTCGATCACGCAGGGGCCGGCGATCAGAAAGAAGCGCTGCCGTAGACCGACCTCGAAGCCGCACAATTTCATCAGGCAACGGCCTTCAGGTTTTTGCCGCCACTATGGTGGTCGAGCGCCGCTTTGATGAACGCGTTGAACAGCGGATGCCCGTTCCAGGGCGTCGATTTGAACTCTGGGTGAAATTGCACGCCGATGAACCAGGGGTGCACGCTGCTGGGCAACTCGATGATTTCGGTCAACTGCTCGCGCTGGGTCAGCGCCGAAATCACCAGACCGTGCTGACGCAGGGTGTCCAGGTAATGCACATTGGCCTCGTAGCGATGGCGATGCCGTTCGGTGACCAGGTCACCATAGATCTGGTGCGCCAGGGTGCCCGGCGTCACGTCGGAGCTCTGCGCGCCCAAGCGCATGGTGCCGCCCAGGTCGGAGTGCTCGTCGCGCGTTTTGATGGTGCCGTCTTCGTCCTTCCACTCAGTGATCAGGGCAATCACGGGGTAGGGCGAGTCGGGTTCGAACTCGGTGCTGTTGGCGCCAGTCAGGCCGGCCACATGGCGCGCAAATTCAATGGTGGCTACCTGCATGCCCAGGCAGATGCCCAGGTAAGGGACTTTGTTTTCCCGGGCAAAGCGGGCCGCGCAGATCTTGCCTTCGATGCCGCGCTTGCCAAAGCCGCCTGGCACCAGGATGGCGTCAAAGCGAGCCAGCTGGCTTACGGTGTCGGGGGTGATGGTTTCCGAGTCGATGTAGTCGATCTTGACCCGCACGTGGTTTTTCATGCCCGCGTGGCGCAGCGCCTCGTTAAGCGACTTGTAGCTGTCGCTCAGGTCCACGTATTTGCCGACCATGACGATGTTGACCTCGCTGCGCGGGTGCTCGGTCTCATAGACCAGATCGTCCCAGCGCTTGAGCTTGGCCGGCGGGGTGTTGAGGCGCAGCTTGTCGCAGATCAGGCCGTCAAGCCCCTGCTCATGCAGCATGCGCGGCACCTTGTAAATGGTGTCCACATCCCACATCGAGATCACGCCCCATACCGGCACGTTGGAGAACAGCGAGATTTTCTCGCGCTCTTCGTTGGGGATCGGCCGGTCGGCGCGGCAGACCAGCGCGTCGGCCTGGATGCCGATTTCGCGCAGCTGTTTGGCAGTGTGTTGGGTGGGTTTGGTTTTGAGCTCACCCGCTGCGGCAATCCAGGGCACATAACTCAGGTGCACGAACGCGGTGTTGTTGGGACCGAGCTGCAGGCTCATCTGGCGCACGGCTTCCAAAAACGGCAGCGACTCAATGTCGCCCACCGTGCCGCCGATTTCGACGATGGCGACATCAACCGCATCGGGCGTGCCAAAGCCGGCGCCACGTTTGACGAATTCCTGGATCTCGTTGGTGACGTGTGGGATCACCTGCACGGTTTTACCGAGGTAGTCGCCACGGCGTTCTTTTTCAAGCACGCTCTTGTAGATCTGACCGGTGGTGAAATTATTGGCCCGGCGCATACGGGTTTCGACGAAGCGCTCATAGTGGCCCAGATCGAGGTCGGTCTCAGCACCATCGTCGGTGACAAACACTTCGCCATGCTGAAACGGCGACATGGTGCCCGGATCCACATTCAAGTAGGGGTCGAGCTTAATCAGGGTGACTTTGAGGCCCCGCGATTCCAGTATCGCTGCGAGGGAGGCTGAGGCGATTCCCTTACCAAGGGAAGACACCACACCGCCGGTGACGAAGACAAATTTGGTCATGTCAGGGGGAGCATCAAGCTCAGGGAGGTGGTAAACATCGATTATAGGCGTGGCCCCGTGGCTTTCGGCCAGGGTTTGGTGGCACTTTGGGGCGGCTCGCTCTGCTACATTGCGAGCCATGAACGACCTTGCTGGAAAACACATCGTACTGGGCTTGACCGGTGGCATCGCCTGTTACAAGTCGGCTGAGTTATGCCGGGCTCTGCTCAAGGCCGGCGCCACGGTTCAGGTGGTCATGACTGAGGCCGCTGGTCAATTCATGACCCCAGTCACGATGCAAGCGCTCAGTCAACGACCGGTCTATGGGTCGCAGTGGGATGCGCGGGCCGATAACAACATGCTGCACATCAATTTGAGCCGTGAGGCCGACGCCTGCCTGATCGCGCCAGCGAGTGCCGATTTCATGGCCAAACTGGTCCAGGGCCGGGCCGACGACCTGCTCAGCCTGCTTTGCCTGGCACGGCCACGCCAGCAGGTGCCGCTGTTGTTGGCACCCGCCATGAACCGCGAGATGTGGTCGCACCCCGCCACCCAGCGCAATGTGGTGCAACTGCGCGCCGATGGTACGACCGTGCTCGGTGTCGGGCAGGGCGACCAGGCCTGCGGTGAGACTGGCGATGGCCGCATGCTCGAGCCGCTGGAGCTGCTCGACGATCTGGTGGCTTTCTTCCAACCCAAGCCACTGGTGGGCCACCAGGTGCTGATCACTGCCGGCCCGACCTACGAGGCGATCGACCCGGTGCGCGGGATCACCAATCTGTCAAGCGGCAAAATGGGCTTTGCGATTGCCCGGGCTGCCCGCGAGGCTGGCGCCGATGTGACGCTGGTGGCCGGGCCGGTCAGCCTAGCGACGCCGCGGGGCGTGACGCGCATCAACGTACGCTCGGCCCGCGAGATGGGGACGGCGGTGGCGCAGCAGGTCGACGCGGCCACGGTGTTCATTGCCTGCGCTGCGGTGGCCGACTGGCGCCCGGCGGTGGCCGCCGACCAGAAGATCAAAAAAGACGGCTCGGGCCTGCCACCGGCGTTGAGCTTTGTCGAAAACCCTGACATTCTGGCCACCGTGGCGCAATCGGCCCGTGCCCAAAGACGTGAGTTGTATTGCGTCGGTTTTGCCGCAGAGAGCCACGACTTGCTGGCCAATGCGCAGGCCAAACGGGCGCGAAAGGGCGTACCCCTGCTGGTGGGTAACATCGGACCGGCCACTTTTGGCCAAGACGACAACGCTTTGCTGTTGGTCGATGAGGTCGGCGCTCAGGAATTGCCGCACAACTCGAAACTGACGCTTGCTCGCCAATTGATAGCAAACATTGCACGCCGGATAAGGGCTGGAGGCCAAAATGATGCATGTTGATGTCAAGATCATCGACCCGAGAATGGTCGAACAGCTGCCGGCCTACGCCACGCCGGGCAGTGCCGGGCTGGATTTGCGGGCCTGTCTGGATGAGCCGCTCACGCTGCTGCCCAACGCCTGGCAACTGGTGCCGACCGGCATTGCTATTTTTCTTAAAGACCCGAACTTTGCAGCCATGATCTTGCCGCGCTCAGGCCTGGGGCACAAGCATGGCATCGTGCTGGGCAATCTGGTGGGGCTTATTGACAGCGATTACCAGGGCCAGTTGATGGTGAGCGCCTGGAATCGAAGCACGGTGGCCTTCACCATCGCCCCGCTGGAGCGGATTGCGCAACTGGTGATCGTGCCGGTGGTGCAGGCCCAGTTTCGGGTGGTGACCGAGTTCCCGGCCAGCACGCGCGGTGAAGGTGGTTACGGCTCGACCGGCAAAAGCTGACTCAGTGCAGGGTGCGCTGATCTGACAGGGCCGCCACCACTGGCGTGACCCGGAAGAAACCGGTGCCTGCGGAGCCAAGCCCGATCTCTGACTCTGTGGCCTCCCGCACCGAGCTGACGCGCAGGCTCAGACGTAGCGCAATTCCGGCCAGTGGATGGTTGCCGTCCAGCACGACGTGTTCAGGGTAGATATCGGTCACGGTGTAGAGCGCGTCCAGGGGTGCTTGAGCGTTGCAGCCTGGGGGCAGCGAGGCGCCCTCGAGCGTCATGCCTTCTTCCAGATCAGGTGGGAACAGCTGACGGGGCTCCAGAAAAATCAATTGGTCGTTGAAGTCACCGAACCCCTGCTCGGGCTCGATGTGCAGATCGACTTTGGCCCCGGGCGCATGGCCCTGCAGTGCCTCTTCAATCACGACCAGCAGATCAGCGCCGCCGACCAGAAATTCAACCGGCTCTTCGAGCACGTCCAAAGTCTCGCCCATCGTGTCTTTGAGGATCCAGGTCAGGCCGACCACGCAGTGTTGTTTGATTTCCATAGGAGAATTGTCGCAGTTCGCCATGCTGTTTTTAATTTCACCTGACCGGAGCTCCCCATGGATGTCCTTGCATGAATGTGACTGAGCCCCTGACCCTGCTGGGTGGCATCAGCCCGGAGCGCTTCATGAAACAGTACTGGCACAAAAAGCCCTTGCTGGTGCGCCAGGCTGTTCCCCAGGTGCAGCCGGTACTGGGCCGCGCCGAATTGTTTGAGTTGGCGGCCCAAGAGGCGGTGCAATCGCGGCTGGTCATTCAGGATGGCGCCAGCTGGCGCCTCAAGCATGGCCCGTTTCAGCGGCGTGCGCTGCCGCCCCTCAAGCAGCCGGGCTGGACCCTGCTGGTGCAAGGGGTGGACCTGCACCATGACCTGGCCCATGCGCTGGTAAATGCATTTCGGTTTGCGCCTGATTGCCGGCTGGATGATCTGATGATCAGCTACGCCACCGACGGCGGCGGGGTGGGCCCGCACTTTGACAGCTATGACGTTTTTCTGCTGCAGGTGCAAGGGCGCCGGCGCTGGCGCATTGGCCGACAGAAAGACCTGAGCCTGCAGCCGGATGTGCCGCTGAAGATACTGGCTGACTTTGCCCCTGAGCAGGAATTCTTGCTGGAGGCAGGTGACATGCTGTACCTGCCGCCGCGCTACGCCCACGATGGGGTGGCGGTCGGCGAGTGCATGACCTGTTCGATCGGATTTCGGGCGCCGCAGCAGGGTGAGCTGGCGCGCGAGCTGCTGCAGCGCTTGTCCGACGATGCCCCAGAATGGATGGGCGACGCGCTCTACCGCGATCCGCATCAGCCAGCGACCTCGCACCCGGCGGAGATTCCAGCGGCAGTGCAGACCTTTGCCCGCGAGGCGATTTTGCGGGTACTGCAAGACCCGCAGGCCTTGGCCCGGACCTTGGGAGA
>CAJAXU010000079.1 GCA_903948045.1 uncultured beta proteobacterium
CGGTAGAAGCCCTCAAAGGTCTCGCGCGTACCGTAGCCCAGATGGGGCGTGAGCACCACCTGGTCCATCGCACACAGCGGGTGATCGGGTGCCAGCGGCTCGTGCTCGAAGACGTCCAGCCCGGCGCCGGCCAGTCTGCCGCTGGCCAGTGCCTCCACCAGCGCGGCTTCATCGACGATGGGGCCGCGCGCGGTGTTGACCAGCAAGGCCGTGCGCTTCATCAGCGCCAGTTCGGCCCGGCCCACCAGGTGGCGCGAACGCTCACTGAGGACCACATGTACGCTCAAGACGTCACTTTGCGCAAACAGAGCCGCCTTGTCGACGCGCTGCACGCCAAACGCAGCAGCGGCCTCGGTCGTCAGGTTGGGACTCCAGGCAATGACCTGCATGCCAAACGCCTGGCCGATGGCAGCCACGCGTTGGCCCACGCGGCCTAAGCCCAGCAGGCCCAGGGTCTTGCCTTCGAGCAGCAGGCCCAGGGTGTTTTGCCAACGGCCGGCGCGCAGCTGCCGGTCCTCGAAGGGCACGTGCCGAGCCGCCGCCAGGATCAGCGCCCAGGTCATCTCGGGCGTGGCGTTGCTGGCCTTGAGGTGGGTTGAGACGTTGGTCACGGCAATGCCCCGTTCGGTGGCGGCCGCCAGGTCCATCGTGCGGTGGGTCTTGCCCGTGACCGTCATGAACTTGAGATTCGGCAGCCGCTCGATCAAGGCGCGCGGCATGGCCGTGCGCTCACGCAGGTGGCACAGCACATCGTAGGGCGCCAGGGCTTTGGCGGCTTCATTAAGGTCGGGCAAGGCATGGCGGATCACGTCGACCTGGCACAGCCCCTGCAACACCGACCAATCGGCCAGCTCCTGCGAGACGCCCAGGTAGTCGTCGAGCACCGCCACACGCGGCAACGATGCGGCGCTTATGGCGCCACCCGGATCACGCCGCAATCGCCTTCGATGGCGATCTCGGTGCCGAACTGGCGCGACAGGCGCACGATACGCGCCAAGATGCGCTGCGCCGCCTCGCCGCGTGCAAGCACCGGCCGCCCGCGCTGAGCGCGCGGCAGGCCATGTCCCAGCACCAGCGGGTGCAGGCGCACAGCGGACAGCCGCCCCTCCTCGAACTCGCAGACCGCAGCGCAGCTTTCCCAGAACTCGGGCGAGGCCGGAAAGCCGCGCGTGTCATTGCCGGTGCGGGCATCAAGAAACTGCGAGGGCGTTGCCGCCGCATCGAGCCCGAAGCGCCCATAGGCCTCGGCCGGAAAGGCGTCAATCGTCTCGTTCTGGAAGATGAAGTTGCCCAGGCTGTACAGGATGGGGCAGCCCTGGTAGATCTCGGCCCCCAGCGTCAAGTGGGGCCCGTGGCCGACCACCGCGTGGGCGCCGGCATCGATGGCCGCACGTGCAAACTGCGTCATAAAGGCCGCCGGCTCCTCCAGTTCCACATCGGTGGCTGCTGTCAAGCGACCCGCCTCGCCGAAATCGTGGTTATGGAAAGAAAAAATCACCCAGTCGGCCTGCTTGCGCGCCTCGCGGATCCAGCGCAGGTTGGCCTCGGCGTCACCCACATCGACCCGCGTGGAGGTGCCGAAATGTTCGCCGCGGCGAAAGCGGGTGCCCAACAGCATGACGCTGTCGGGGTCGTCGGCCGGCACCTCGCTGGGGCTGTAGAACATGCTGCGATGACGGACCCGCTCCTGCGTCAGGCCCAGTTCGTCGCTGACGCGGCGTAGCGCCGCCAGCGCCGCATCGTCGACGGTGTGCGAGGTGGAAAACCCCAGCGGGTTGATGCCGGGGCGGCCCGCGCAATCTGCACGCGAATCGGCCGCGCGGTTCCAGGGGCGGTAAAACGAGGTGGCCGAGACCACCGCCACCCGCCCGGCCGGCGTGTCGACATAGGTCGGCCGGCGCGCCTCCATCAGCGTGCGGCCGGCGCCCGAGGCCGGGATGCCGGCGCGCTTGAGGTGGTCCAGCGTGGCCAGGACACCGGGCACGCCGTAATCAGTGGTGTGGTTGTTGGCCACCGACACCACATCGATCCCCATCCACTTGAGGTCCTCAAGCAGCGCCGGCGGCGTGGTCATCGGCGTGCCCTGGGTGAAGTTGGGTACGCCCTCGTGCGGCTCGCGCACGGTGCTCTCGAGGTTGGCAAAAGTCACGTCGGCCGAGCCAAGCAGATTGGCCAGCGCCAGGTAGTCGGGCTCGCCATAGGGTTTGAGGGCGCGCGAGAGCATCGCGTCGCCGACCATCGCCATCGAGATGCGACCGCGTTGCGCCTGGTACAACACCGGCGCGCTCATTCGAGGCTGCCGACAGTTTCGTAAATCAGCTGGCCGGTGCGGGTCGGGAAACCTCCACGCACGGCGCCAGCGCTCTGGTCTTGGTAGATCGTGTGCATGCCGGCGCTCAACGCGCGGCTATTGGGTACCGACAGCCACATGCGAAGCAGGTGGCGTTTTTTCTCGGCCTCGTCGTCGTCTTCGAACGCGGTGCGCGAATGGACCGTGACATGGTTGTTCAAGAGCTGGATGTCACCGGGGTTGAACATCATCGAGAAGTGAAACTCCTCGCTGCCGGCCAGGCTGTCGAACAGCGCCATGGCCTCTTCTTGCTGCGGGCTCAGGCGCGGCACGTCCTCGAAACGCTGGGCCGAGATGATGTGCGTGCGCACATAGCGGCAGGAGAACTTGCCCTGGTGCTGGTTGAAGATCGGCTGCTGGTAGTACGGCGTCGTGCCCGGAACCTCCTGGGACTGCCAGCTCCAGCAGAACGGCTGGTACAGCACTTCGAGCAGATCGGGGCGGGTGCGGGCGATCTCGTTGTGCACCGCCACCGAGCTGGCGATCATGCTCAGGCCGCCCGAACGCGCGGTGCGCAGCACGAACAGGCCGACGACGTCGCAGCTGTCGGTGTGGTAGGTGAGCTTCTGGTTGGAGGTGTAGCCGCGGCCCTTGGGGCTGTTCATGTCGACGTTCATGTTGCGCACGTCGCCCAGGATGTCGCCGTTGGCACTTTGCGAGACCGCCGTGCCCAGGTGCTTGCCCAGGCCCCAGTACACCAGGCGCAGGTCGCCCTTGTCGTATTCGGCTGCAGGGAAGCCGCGAATCACGAACAGGCCTGCGCCGTCCTCCAGGAAGGCACGGCAATGGCTCACCAAGGCTGCCAGCGTGGGCAGCGGAAAGTCTTCGCGGGTCATGGTCGCCAAGGTCTTGCCCAAGGCCTTGACATGGGCCAGCGCCGCGCGCAGTTCGGCGACTTCGTCGCCAGTCAGCTCATGGATCCAGTCCTTGCGCGCAGCCATCTCGGCGGCGCGCCAGTCGGCCGGGGTCTCGATCACGGCATGTCGGGTCAGGGTGTCGGTCATGTTGATTGTCTTGTTATCTTTAGTCGGCAGTGGTGCCCGTCGATCGGATGATGGCGCCCCAGCGCTCTTTTTCTTCCAGCGTGAAGCGGGTGGCCTCGGCCGGCGTGCTGGCGATCAGGTCGCGCACGTCAAAGCCTTTGGTGCCCTTGCCCACATCACTTTGACGCAGTGCGTCGGCGATGGTTGCCTGCAGCTTGTTGACGATGGCCGCCGGCGTCTTGGGCGGTGCGACCAGCCCGGTCCAGGAGACCGAGACGAAGCCCGGCAAGGTCTCGGCCAGGGTCGGCACGTCGGGCAGCGCGGGGTGACGCTTGGCGCTGCCCACGGCCAGCACGCGCAGCTTGCCGTCGAGGATCTGCGGCATGGCCGTGGCCAGCCCCTGGAACATCATTTCGACCTGTCCGCCCATGAGGTCTGAATACGCCGGCGGACCGCCTTTGTACGGCACATGGGTGATGCGCACGCCGGTCACATGCTTGAGCAATTCACCGGCCAAGTGGGTGGTCGACCCCGAGCCGCTGGAGGCGTAATTGAGCTTGTCGGGGTTGGCCTTGACGTACGCGATGAACTCCTGCAGCGTCTTGGCCGGCACTTTCGGGTGTACCAGCAGCACGTTAGGGTTGGCCGCGATCACTGAGATCGGTACAAAGGCGTCGGAGTCGTACGACAGCTTCTTGTACAGGCTCTTGTTGATCGCCAGCGGCCCGGGCGGCGAAAGCAGCAGGGTGTAACCATCGGGCGCGGCGCTGGCAACGTACTCGGCTCCGATATTGCCGTTGGCGCCGACACGGTTTTCGACGATGACGGGCTGACCCAGCTTGGCCGTCAGTCGCTCGCCGATGATGCGCGCCAGCGTGTCAGCCGCGCCGCCCGCAGGTACCGGCACGACGATGCGGATCGGCTTGTTGGGGTAATCCTGTGCCAGTGCCACGGCCGGTGCAGCCAGGACCAGCGCCGCAGCCAGCAGCTGGCGGCGGGAAAGTGCGGTCAATCTCATGCCTTGTGTCCTATATGTCATGTCAAGTGGGTAGCGCCCGAGTCTAAGGCAACCCAGAGTACGCACTCTGTCCAGCGGGCCGGCGACGACCTTGCAGCGCTTATCATCAGAGGAACACTTTCGGACCAAGGGAAAAATGCAGTTCTATTTGAATGGTTATGCCCCTGGCGACCCGGACATCCGCGCGGCCGTGGCCAGTGCTGAGATGCGTTCGCCGGGTCTGCCAGAGACCTTGGACGTGCTGATCGTGGGCAGCGGGCCCGCCGGCTCACTGCTGGCGGCACAACTCTCGACCTTTCCAGGCATCAGCACCCGTTTGGTCGAACGCCGAGACGGCCCACTGCAGCTTGGCCAGGCCGACGGTGTGGCCTGTCGCACGGTAGAAATGTTCGAGGCCTTTGGTCTGGGGCAAAAGCTCATTCGAGAGGCCTATTGGGTGAACGAGACCGTGTTCTGGCGTCCGTCCGCGCAAGACCGTGGTCAGATTGCACGTACTGGGCGCATTCAAGACACCGAAGACGGCCTGTCCGAAATGCCACATGTCATTGTGAATCAGGCGCGCCTGCAGCAATACCTGCTGGACTACATGCGCATGTCGCCCACGCGGCTTGAGGCCGACTACAACCTTGAATTTGTCAAACTGACCGTTGAGCCTAATGGCGACTATCCTGTGGTCGTGACCCTGCGTGACCTGGCCAGCGGGCAAGAACGCACAATCCGAGCCAAGTATGTCGTGGGCTGCGATGGTGCGCGCAGCAAGGTGCGCGAGGCCATTGGCGCCGTTGCGCAGGGAAGCTTCGCCAACCACGCTTGGGGTGTCGTCGACATGCTGGCCGTGACCGACTTTCCGGATATTCGGCTCAAAGCAGCGATCCAATCGGCTGACCACGGCAATATTCTGCTGATTCCTCGCGAGGGCGGCTACATGGTTCGCTTGTACGTGGACCTGGGCGAGACCGACCCGACCCAACGCGACGTCTTGCGCGAGCAGCACACCCAAGAGGCTGTCATCGCCACGGCACAGCGCGTGCTGCATCCGTACACGCTCGATGTGAAAAGTGTGGCTTGGTTCGCCGTCTACCAGGTTGGTCAGCGAGTGACCGACCGCTTTGACGATGTGCCTGCGCCACTGGCTGACTCCCAACTGCCACGGGTCTTCATCGCCGGCGACGCCTGCCACACGCACAGTGCCAAAGCCGGGCAGGGCATGAACGTGTCAATGCAGGACGCTTTCAACCTGGGCTGGAAGCTCGCCTCGGTGCTTGAGGGCCGCGCCAAACCCGAGTTGCTGCGCACCTACTCCATTGAGCGCCACGCGGTCGCCCAGGAGTTGATTGATTTCGACAGGGAGTGGTCGAAGATCATGGCGTCGCAGCCCCTGGACCCCAGCCGCCCCGAACTCGGTGGTGTCGACCCCGCCGAGTTACAAGCCTATTTTGTGAAGTCGGGCCGGTACACCGCGGGTGTCGCCACCCGCTACACGCAAACCACCGCGCTGACGGCACCCGCCACCCATCAGGCGCTGGCCACGGGCTTCAGCGTGGGTATGCGCTTCCACTCGGCACCGGTGGTGCGCGTGGCCGATGCCAAACCGGTGCAGCTCGGCCATGCCGCACGGGCCGATGGCGCCTGGCGTCTCTATGCCTTTGCCGATGCCGACGGCGTGCGCCTGCGGGGCTTGATCGATTTCCTGGCGCAGTCACCCCGTTCGCCCGTTCGCCAGTTCACGCCGGCGGCGGCAGACATCGACAGCGTGATCGACGTCCTTGCCGTGTTCCAGCAGGAGCACCGTGAGATCAGGGTGGACCAGCTGCCGCCGATGCTGTTGCCACGCAAGGGACGCTTTGGCCTGATCGACTATGAAAAGGTGTTCGCTGCCCGGCTGAAGGCGGGCGCTGACATTTTTGATCTGCGCGGCGTGGACCGCCAACTTGGCGCACTGATCGTGGTCAGGCCTGACCAGTTCGTGGCAAACGTGTTGCCGCTGGAGGCGCACGATGAGCTGGCGTCATTCTTCGCGCAATTCCTGATAGACCAAACGTCCTAAAGAGGCGATCGCGATGCCGACCCGTGAAATCACAAGAGTTGTTCGCCTGACGAGCGTAGTTTTGGCGCTTGCTGGAGCCTTGCCAATGGCAGTGCGCGCCTCAGTGGTCTCAGACTGGAACAAAGTCGCGCTGGCGGAGGTTCGGCTGGCCAAGCAAGGGCCACCGATTGTGGCCCGGTCGCTGGCCATTGCGCATACCTGTATGTATGACGCTTGGGCTTCCTACAGCGACAAAGCGCTGGGTGCTGTGGTAGGTGACACGATGCGCAGGCCCGGGGGTCAGCGCAACGCGGCCAATAGGCAAGAAGCCATCAGTCATGCGGCCTACGGATGCCTGCGCAATGTCTTTCCGGCAGGCGAATCGCGTCTGCGCACCGCCATGACGGCGATGGGTTACAACCCGGACAACCTGTCGACCGACCCCACCACAGCTGCAGGCCTGGGCAACAGCGTGGCGCTGGCGGTCATCGCCAGCCGGCGCCATGATGGATCCAACCAATATGGAGACCTGGCGCCAGGGGCTTATAAAGATTACACCGGCTACGTGGCGCAAAACGGGCCAATGCCCTATTGCTCGCCCCAATGGCTGGTCTGCCCACCCTTGGTCATCAATGATGAATACAAATGGCAACCGCTCTACAACGACTTGGGGGTGCTCCAGACCTTCATTGCACCCCACTGGGAGCGCGTGCAACCGTTTGCATTGACTGCGGCGAATCAGTTCGACGAGCTGCAGGGGTTAAAAAGCTTGCCGGCTATTCAGCGCGATAACCCCGCGCGCTACAAAGCCAACGTCGATCTGATTGTGAAGTACAGCCAAGAGCTGACGCCCGAGCGCAAACTGATCGTCGAGTACTGGGCCGATGGCCCGGCGTCAGAGTTCCCGCCGGGACATTGGGGCCTGTTTGCCCAGTTCGTGTCTGAGCGTGACAAGCACAGCATGGGCAAAG
This sequence comes from uncultured beta proteobacterium, assembly GCA_903948045.1. GTDB lineage: Bacteria > Pseudomonadota > Gammaproteobacteria > Burkholderiales > Burkholderiaceae_C > Rhodoferax. Next base: position 7,349 of record CAJAXU010000079.1, read on the forward strand.
ATGCCAAGATGTTTTTTGCCATGCACAACGCCTCTTTCGATGCGGGTATCGCTGCGTGGCACCTAAAACGGAAATTTGAAGGGGTCCGGCCTATCACTGCGGTGCGATTTTTCAAGCAAGGGCAATCCATCACGGCTTGGGGCGGGCCTGGCCGCCCAGTGGAAGCCATCCAAGGTGAAAAATGGATCGCCTATAACCCTGGCAGCAATCCAACACCCGCGTTCCCAGGCTATGTGTCTGGGCATTCGGCATTCTCGTCAGCGTCGGCGACCATGCTGCAACTGATCACTGGCAGCGACAGGTTCGACTACCAAGTGACCATTCCCGCTAATTTTGGCCGCGTTGAGCCGGGCATACCAGCGGTGCCGACGGTCATCGCCTACAAGAAATTCAGCGACGCGGTCTACGACGCGGGAATGTCACGCCTGTATGGTGGCATCCATTTCAAAGACGACAACACCGCAGGACAATTGGTCGGCACTGCCGTCGGACAATGGGTCTACGCCAAAGTCAAGACACTGTTCAACGACAGTGCCGACGATTGAATGAACGCGACCGACCGTCCCCGACCCGAACGAGCCTTCACCTGATGCCCGCGCACAAAACCACCTTTCGCGGCAACAAGGCCGCCCTGCCCAGCAAACCCTGCGCGGCCTGCGGCCTGCCCATGACCTGGCGGCGCAGCTGGGCCAAAAACTGGGCCGAGGTGAAGTACTGTTCTGAGGCTTGCCGGCGAGTCAAGGCGCCGCGTGGCTGAGTTGCGCCATCTGATTGTGGTGCTGGGAGACCAGCTTGATCTGGACGCGGCCGCCTTCGACGGCTTCGATGCGACCGTGGACGCGGTCTGGATGGCTGAGGTGGCCGAAGAGTCCACCCAGGTGTGGTCGGGCAAGCCGCGTACCGCCCTGTTTCTGGCGGCGATGCGGCACTTCGCACTGGCGCTGCAGGGGGCAGGGCGGCCCTTGCACTACACCCGACTCGATGCCGCGAACAACGCCGGCAGTCTGCAAACCCAGCTGCTCGCTGACATTCAGCGCCTGCGCCCGGCCGCACTGGTGATTACTGCGCCGGGCGACTGGCGTGTGTTGCAAGCCATCGAGGCGGCGGCCAAATCCGGGGAACTGCCTTTGGACGTGCGCGAGGACCGGCATTTTTTCTGCAGCGTGCGCGACTTTGCCACCCATGCCAAGGGCCGTAAATCGCTGCGCATGGCGCATTTTTACAGCGAACAGCGCAAACGCCATGACGTGCTGATGGACGGTGACAAGCCGGTGGGTGGCCAGTGGAGCTTTGACGCCGACAACCGCGAAGCCTTTGGCGCCGCCGGCCCGGGCCTGGTGCCGCCACGCACGCGCTTTGCGCCCGACACCATCACGCAAGAGGTGATCGCGCTGGTGAACCGCCGCTTTGCCAGCCACCCGGGCCAGCTGGACAGTTTTGCCTGGCCGGTGACCCGCGCGCAGGCGCTGCAGGCCTTGCAGGTTTTCATCAGCGAGCGTCTGCCGCTGTTTGGCCGCTTCCAGGATGCGATGTGGCCGGGCGACCCCTGGCTGTACCACGCGCACCTGTCGGCCGCGCTCAACCTCAAGCTGCTGAACCCGCGCGAGGTGGTGGCGCAGGCCCAAGCGGCCTACCTTGACGGACGCGCACCACTGGCCAGCGTGGAGGGCTTCATCCGGCAAATCTTGGGCTGGCGCGAGTACGTGCGCGGCGTTTACTGGACCCAGATGCCCGAGTATCTGGAGCGCAATGCTTTGGGCGCCAATCATGAGCTGCCCGCCTGGTACTGGACCGGTGCCACCGACATGGCCTGCCTGCGCGATGCCCTGGCGCAGACCCTGGCCCACGGCTATGCCAACCACATCCAGCGGCTGATGGTGACCGGCCTGTTTGCCCTGATGCTGGGCGTGGACCCGAAGCAGGTGCATGCTTGGTACCTGGCGGTCTATGTCGATGCGGTGGAATGGGTCGAGCTGCCCAACACCCTGGGCATGAGCCAGTACGCCGATGGCGGCGTGATGGGCAGCAAGCCCTACATCGCCACTGGCAAGTACATCCAGCGCATGAGCCCGCACTGCAAGGGTTGCCGCTACGACCCGGCCAAGCGCGAAGGCGACACCGCCTGCCCGTTCACCACCCTGTACTGGGACTTCCTGATGCGCCACCAGGCACTGCTGGCCGGTAACCCGCGCATGGCGCTGCAGGTGAAGAATGTGGTTCGGCTGACAGACGCCCAAAAGCAGGCGGTGCTTGCGCGCGCCGCAGCGATCCGATGTGGCGAGGTCGGCGTGGCAACCGGTGGCAGCGCCGAGGGGGCCGGGGGCCTGTTTGCGCATGTCTGACGCCTTTGCCCCGACCCTCGCCGCGGCGCAGGCGCGAATTGCCGCCGTGCAACCCGGCGCCTATGCCCGCACCCGCAACGCCCTGGACGGGGCGGTGACGGGGCTGTCGCCCTACCTGACGCATGGCTTGGTCTCATTGGCCGGCGTGCTGGCCGGCGTGACGGCGCGCCACCCGCTGGACGTGCAGCACAAGTTCGTGTTCGAGCTGGGCTGGCGCGCCTACTTCCGCCATGTGTGGCAACACCGTGGCGACGGCATCCTGAGCTCCCTGCACCAAGGGCTGCTGCCCGACGACGCTTATGCCGCCGAGCTGCCGGCCGACATTCGCGCGGGCTGCACCGGTGTACCGGTGGTGGACCAGGCGGTGCGCACCCTGTATGCCACGGGCATGCTGCACAACCATGCCCGCATGTGGCTGGCGAGCTACGTGGTGCATGTGCGCAAGGTGCACTGGCGCGCCGGCGCCGACTGGCTGTATGCGCACCTGCTCGATGGCGACCTGGCCAGCAACCACCTGAGCTGGCAATGGGTGGCCGGCACCGGCAGCCGCAAGCCCTACCTGTTCAATGCCGACAACGTGGCGCGGTATGCGCCGGCGCCTTGGCACAGCCCGGGCAGCGTGATCGACACCAGCTATGAAGCGCTGGACCTGCTGGCACGGCAACCAGCACCGCCGCTCCTCATGCCGGCCAACCCGCAAGGGCTGGCGCAAGCAGACCTAACGACCCGTCACGCGGGGGCGATTGAACCCGGCCTGCGCGCGGTGCCGCCCGAGGCTGCCGGCTGCATCACCCCTGACGCTGCGCTGGTGCAAGGCCGCCACGTCTGGCTGATCCACCCCTGGTGCCTGGGGCCGCTGCCCGCCAACCTGCCCCCCGACACCCTGGTGATCGGCGTCCTGGTGGCCGAGTTTCACCAGCGCTGGCCCTGGAGCGAGCGGCGCTGGCACTTTGTGGGCAGCCGCATGGCCGAACTTGCCACGCCGTGTTGGTACGCCGATGCCGCCACCATCGGCGCGGCACTGGCGGGCGCCCGCAGCGTGCGCAGCATGGCCGAGCCGCACCTGGCGCAATGGCTGCCGCGCTGGGCCGAGTGCGCGGCGGCGCCGGCCCTGTTTGCCCCGGTCGATCGGCGTTTTGACGCCTTCTCGCCCTGGTGGGTCCACAGCACCCGCGGCCTGCGGTCGGCGGCCGACCTGCTGGCGGTGCATCAGGCGCCGGCATGGTGACCGACCCATCCCAGCGCTCACCGTCGCCCCGGCGCGTGTTCGTGCTGGGTGCCACCGGCACAATTGGGCGCGCCACGGTAAAGGCCCTACTGCTGCGCGGGCACGAGGTGGTGTGCTTTGTGCGGCCGCGCGCCGGGGTGGGCGGCGCGCTGAGTGCCGACGACAGCCTGCAACTGCTGGCCGGTGCCACGGTGCGCTTCGGATCGGTCACAGACCCAGCATCGCTGGCGCGTGATGGCTTCCGGGGCGAGCCGTTTGATGCGATGGTGTCCTGCCTGGCCTCGCGCACCGGCGCCCCCAAAGATGCCTGGGCCATTGACCACCAGGCCCATGTGCACGCCTTGGCAGCGGCCCGGACAGCCGGCGTGACGCAGGTGGTGCTGCTGTCGGCCATCTGCGTGCAAAAGCCGCTGCTGGCCTTCCAGCAGGCCAAACTGGCATTCGAAAAAGTGCTGATCGAATCCGGCCTGACCTACTCGATCGTGCGGCCCACCGCCTTTTTCAAATCGCTGTCGGGGCAGATTGAACGGGTCAGACGCGGTAAACCGTTTCTGGTGTTTGGCGACGGCCGTCTGACGGCCTGCAAGCCGATCAGCGACCAAGACCTGGGCAACTACCTGGCGGCTTGCCTGGACGAGCCCGATCGCCGCAACCGCGTGCTGCCGATTGGCGGTCCGGGCCCAGCCATCAGCCCACGACAGCAGGGCGAGCAGCTGTTTGCCTTGCAGGGCCGGCCGCCAAAATTCAGCCAGGTGCCGGTGGCGCTGCTGGATGGCATCATCGCGGTGCTGGGCACCCTGGGCCGCTGGATCCCCACGCTGGCCGACAAGGCCGAACTGGCGCGCATCGGCCGCTACTACGCCACCGAGTCCATGCTGGTATGGAACCCGCAAACCGGCCAGTACGACGCCGATGCCACGCCGTCCACCGGCAGCCAGACGCTGTTTGACTTCTATGTCGATTTGGCAAATGGTGAAACAGCGCCCGAGCGCGGGGATCACGCGGTGTTCTGAGTTCGTATGCCGGACTGGCCAGTGGCCCGCACCGCCTCCGGCGGCTCAAATCTTGGCTGTAAGCGATTCAAAGCCTGTCAAAATCAGCGCTCGATAGACCGCTTGGATGCTGCCATGTACCTGCCGCCTCAGTTCAGTTCCGATCAGCCGCAGCACGCGGCTACTTTGATTCGCGACTACCCCTTGGCCAGCGTGATCAGCGTGGACGACGACGGTTTTCCGTTTGTCAGCCATCTGCCGCTTAATTTGCAAGACCAGGATCAGCCCTGGCGGTTGCTTGGACATGTGGCGCGCGGCAACCCACACTGGCGTTACCTGCAGGCCCGGCCCAAAGCCTTGGTGACGTTTTTTGGGCCCCATGCCTACTTGACGCCCAAAATCTACCCGGATCTGACCCGGGTGCCGAGCTGGAATTACCTGGCCGTGCACTGCCAGGTCGAAGCCAAACTGGTGGACCTGCCGCAGGACAAGGACCGCCTGCTCAAGTACCTGATCGCCGACCACGAGCCCAGCTATGCGGCGCAGTGGCGGGGCTTGGACGAGGGCTATACCCAGAAAATGCTGTCAGGCATCGTGGCTTTTGAGCTGCAGGTGACGGAACTGTCGTGCAAGCTCAAACTTAACCAACATCGGCCTGAGTCACACGCCAAACTGCATGCCCTGTACGCCAGTGGCAATGACAACGAACGGACCTTGGCGCTTTGGATGGAGCGGCTTGGCATGGCGACGCCAGCCCCAGATCAACATGACTGACGAAGACGCCATGGGCCTGGCACTGGCACAAGCCCATTTGGCTGGGGCGGCAGGTGAAGTGCCGGTGGGTGCAGTGGTGGTGCACCAAGGGCGGGTGATCGGGCAGGGCGGTAACGCGCCCATCGGCAGCCACGACCCGAGCGCCCATGCCGAAATGCTGGCCTTGCGCGCCGCAGCCCAGGCACTGGGCAATTACCGGCTCGATGAGTGTGTGTTGTATGTCACCCTGGAGCCCTGCGCGATGTGCGTTGGTGCCATGCTGCACGCTCGGCTCAAACGCGTGGTGTTCGGCGCGACCGACCCCAAAACCGGCGCAGCCGGCTCGGTGATCAATCTGTTGGCCGAACCCCGGCTCAACCACCAGACGGAAGTGCAGGGCGGCGTGCTGGCCGAACCGTGTGCCGCGCTGCTGCAAGGGTTTTTCAAAACCAGGCGTATGGAAGCCCGTCTGCACCATCACCCCTTGCGTGAAGACGCGCTGCGCACCCCCCCGGAGGCGTTTGAACATTTGCCGGATTACCCCTGGGCACCGAATTACCTGAGCGACCTGCCGGCCTTGGCCGGTCTGCGCCTGCACTACCTGGACGAGGGGCCGCGCGACGCACCGGTGACCTACCTGTGCCTGCACGGCAACCCGGCCTGGAGCTACCTGTACCGCAAGATGATCCCGGTGTTTGTGCAGGCCGGGGCACGGGTGGTGGCGCCAGACATGATTGGTTTTGGCAAGAGCGACAAGCCCAAAAAGGACAGTGCGCACAGCTTTACCTGGCATCGTCAGGTGTTGTTGGAACTGGTCGAGCGGCTGGACCTGCAGCGGGTGGTGCTGGTGGTGCAGGATTGGGGCGGAATTTTGGGCCTGACCCTGCCGATGGCGCAGCCGACGCGCTACCAGGGCTTGCTGGTGATGAACACCCTGTTGGCCACGGGCGACGCGCGCCTTTCTGCAGGCTTTTTAGCTTGGCGCGACATGTGCGCCAAAAATCCGGAATTCAATGTAGGTCGCTTGTTGGGGCGTGGTAACCCGCATCTCAGTGCCGCCGAATGCGGGGCCTACAACGCACCGTTTCCTGACCGTGGCTACCGGGCCGCGTTGCGCGCTTTTCCGGCGCTGGTGCCCGAGTTTGCCGACTCGGATGGCGCCGCGTTGTCGCGCCAGGCGCGCGAGTTCTGGCGCCACAGTTGGGCGGGCCAGACCCTGATGGCGGTCGGCACGCAAGACCCGGTGCTGGGGTTGCCAGTGATGACCGCACTGCAGAGCGACATCCGCGACTGCCCGGCGCCCCTGCTGTTGGCCGAGGCCGGCCATTTCGTGCAGGAGCACGGCCAAGCAATTGCGCAGGCGGCGGTGGCGCGCTTTGGCCCCACAAAAACGGCCTGACCAGCGGGCCAGATAATCGAACCTGATTAATTGGAATCTGACCCCTATTTATGAGCAAGCACATTTACGTCTATTCACCCTCGGGCGCCGTGCGCGACAAGGCAGCCTTTCGGCGCGGCATCAAGCGGCTGACTGCGCTGGGACACCAGGTCGAAGTGGATGAGGCGGCGTTGGCAAGCCATCTGCGCTTTGCCGGTGACGACGCCACCCGGCTGGCGGCGATTCACCGTGCGGCGGCCAGCGGCGCCGATGTGGCGCTGATTTCGCGCGGTGGCTACGGCTTGACACGCATTCTGGGCGGTATACAGTACAAACAGGTGGCCCGGGCGATCAACA
>CAJAXU010000080.1 GCA_903948045.1 uncultured beta proteobacterium
GGCCGGTGCCGCCATCTACCTGGCGTCGCGCGCGGGTGACTACGTGGTGGGCGAAACCCTGGTGGTGGACGGCGGCGTCACGCTCAAGCGCTGATTGCTGCGTCGGGGTCGTGCAACTGGTGGCGGCTGATCAGCGCCTGGCGCTGGCGCGGGTCGAAATTGATGCGGGACGCATCGCGGCCCACCGTCTGCAACAGGCGCGGGTCCATCACGCGCCGCCATAACGGTGGAAAGTAGGCAATGCTGAACATGCCGAAGTAGCCGTTGGGCAGGCTCGGCAAGTGGTCAAAATGGCGCAAGGACTGGTAGCGGCGCAGCGGGTGGGTGTGATGGTCAGAGTGGCGCTGCAGGTGAAACAGCGCCCAATTTGAAAAAATGTGGTTGCTGTTCCAGGAGTGGTGCGGCTGGCAGGGTTCGTACCGGCCCGGGCTGATTTCCCGTCGCAACAGGCCATAGTGCTCCACATAGTTGGCCGCCGTGAGCTGAAAATTGGCCCAAAAGGACGCCACCAGCAAGAAGGGCAGAATTTTCGGGCCCAGCCAAAGCATCAGCCCGCCCCACAGCATCAGGGTGATCAGTGCGGGTTGGATGATCTCGTTGTGAAGTGACCACACCGACTGGCCCCGCTGGCGCAGCCGGGCAGTCTCCAGCTGGCAGGCGCGCCGGAATGCGCCGGGCATTTCACGCAGCACAAAGCGGTAAATGGACTCACCCATGCGCGATGAGGCCGGGTCGGCCGGGGTGGCCACGTCACGGTGGTGGCCCCGGTTGTGCTCGATGAAGAAATGACCGTAGCCGCTGGGCGCCAAAATGATTTTGGCCAGCCAGCGTTCCAGTGCCGTGTTCTTGTGGCCCAGTTCATGCCCGAGGTTGATGCAAAAGCCGCCCACCGTGCCGCAGATCAGCACCATGGCGACCACCCCGTGCCAAGGCAGAGCTTGCGTGGCGACAAACCAGGCACTGAAAATGAAGGATAGCCAGAGTACCGGCACAAGCAGGTAGGTGATCCAGCGGTAATAGGGGTCGGCGTCCAAGGCCGCCACGGCGCTTTCCGGTGGGTTGCTCTGGTCTTCGCCGAGCCAGCGATCCAACAATGGGGCCAGCCCATAAAAGAATACGGCCGGGAGCCACAAGGTCCAGGCCTGACCAGAAACCAGCATCAACGCCGGACCGATGCCAACTGCGCAGGGCACCAGCATAGACAGCAGCCAAGCGTAGCGCTTGCGGTCGCTGTAGGGCTCAGCGTTCAGGTCCGCGGCAGTAGTTGGACGCATAGTCGGATGGTTGAAAGATCAGAGGCGCAGTCTGACCACCGATTTTGCGGCAAAAACACCGGGCGGCATTGAGCGCGCCCGAAATGGGCTTAGTTCAGCAGTTCGCTGTCCAGCGCGTCAAACTCCTCGGCGTCGATGGCGGCGTCATAGGCGGAGCGGCTGTCGATGGCTTGTTGGGTATAGGGGATCAGTGGTTTGTCCAGCGGCCGCAATTTGTGACGGCGCAGGCGGCGCAGTTGTTCAGAGCGTTCCATGGTTTGCAGGACCAACTCAGGCTCCATCATCAGGCTGAACGGGTTCAAGGCAATCTCTGTGGTCTTCATCAGGCTTCTCCGGTGGGTTCACGGCGCTTTTGCGCTTAGGTGAACTGTAGCCCCGGAGTTGGGCAACTGAAGTCAGTAAGTGGCTGTAATGCGTGTCAGAATTTGCCTTACAAGATCAAGATCAAACGCCGCTTTGCGCCGCCTCACCTTGCCCCTGCACGCGCTGACAAAGCGGCATCGAGCCGCTCGATGGCGAGGTCAAAATCAAAGTTCTTGACAGCCGCCAGAAGGGCTGGGAGCCGTTGCGCGTAGGCGGTGCTCAGCAGCACTTCATGCCGCTGCAACCAGTCGTTGGCCTCGAAGTCCATTTCCGACAGCAGGAGGCGCAGGCGCTCGGTGACCTCAGCCAGCTGAACCTCGTCAATGATGACACCCGTTGGGCCGACCGCAGTATTGGCGGGAGTAGCCGCTGCGGACAGCCGTGCCGCCAGGGTGGTGACCAGCGGATCCAGGTGCCGCTGAAGTGCCGCCAGCTGCGGCTGTAGAGCCGCCACGGACGCGTCAGTTTTGAGCGCCTGTTCCAGCTGCCCCGCCAGTTCCTGCACTGTCACGGCGCCGATGTTTCCTGACACCCCTTTGGTGGTGTGGGCCAAGCGGATGGCGGTGTCACGGTCACCGGTGGCCAGGGCCGCATGGAGTTCTGCGAGCGTACCCGCCTGGCCGATGACGTAGCGCTCCAGCATGGCGATGTAGCGCGGCACCTTGCCCAGCACGCGCTTGAGGCCCAGGGCCGTGTCAAGGCCCTCGATACCTTCAGGGAGCTGCGGCTCGGCTGCGCCGGAGGCCGCAGGCCATGGTGTGGGGGTTGAAGTGGCAGGCTGTTGTGTACCCGACCCGCCTGCTGCCCGTGGCTTGACCCAGGCCCGCAGCGCGCGCCACAGGTCCTCCGGGTCGATCGGCTTGGTCACCACGTCTTGCATACCGGCAGCCAGGCAGCGTTCGCGGTCCTGCTGCATGGCGTTGGCTGTCATCGCCACGATCGGCAGTTGCGCAGCGCTGGCCGACTGCCGAATCCGCTGGGCGGCCGTCACGCCGTCCATCACCGGCATCTGCATGTCCATGAGCACCAGGTCGTAAGCCACGTTGGCTGCTGCCACCTTGTCCAGGGCCAGTTGGCCGTTCTCGGCGATGTCGACCACGAAGCCAGCGTCGGTGAGCAGCTCGCCCGCCACCTGCTGATTGAGGTCGTTGTCCTCGACCAGCAGCAGCCGAGCGCCGCGCAGGTCCCACAGGCTGTCGCCGCTGGTGTGGCCGTCCGCCGGTGCCTGCGGTGGCTTGCTGTCCAAGCCAGGGCTCGTCCGGTGCCCAACAGGCGCCTTGCCAATACCCAAGCTGGCCGTGAACCAGAAGGTGCTGCCCTGGCCGTCTTCGCTTTGAACACCCACTGTGCCGCCCATCAGCTCGGCCAGCCTTTTGGTGATCGACAGCCCCAAGCCCGTGCCACCGTACCGGCGTGTGGTGGAGCTGTCGGCCTGCTGAAAACTCTGAAACAGCTTGGCCAATTGGTCGGGCTTGAGCCCGATGCCGGTGTCGGAGACTGCGCCGTACAGCAGCACCGCATCCTCGGTCTGCTCGCTGACCCGCAGCAACACATTGATCTGGCCGTGTTCGGTGAATTTCACCGCGTTGTTGGCATAGTTGATCAGGATCTGGCCCAGCCGCATGGCATCGCCCACCAGCACCTCTGGCACATCAGCAGCCACGTCAAACACCAGCTCCAAGCCCTTGGCAGCGGCTTTGTCGCTGATTATGTTGGTCACGTTATCGAGCATTTGGTCCAGACGGAACTCGACCTGCTCCACGTCGAGCTTGCCGGCCTCGATCTTGGAAAAATCCAGGATGTCATTGATGAGCCCGAGCAGGTGCTGGCTGGAGGACTGGATCTTGCCCACATAGTCGCGCTGGCGAGGGGTGAGCTCGGTTTTGAGCGCCAGATGGCTCATGCCCATGATGGCGTTCATGGGCGTGCGGATCTCGTGGCTCATGTTGGCCAGGAAATCGCTCTTGGTCTGCGCGGCTGCCTCGGCCGCCTTGCGGGCCTCCACCAGTTCGGCTTCCTTTTGCTTACGCCAGTTGATGTTGGTGGTGCAGCCGCGAAATCCGATGAACTGGCCCTTTGGGTCCTGAATGGGCATGGCCGAGACGCTCATCCAGTTGATCTGCCCGCCGGCGTCAACGTGCCGGTACTCAAAATTCGAGAACGGCTGGCGCAGGGTCACCAAGCGACGGAACTCTTCCATGTGCGCCAGGGCACTGGCGTCGGTTGACGGGTTGGCTTGCCAAGGGGTGCGGCCGATGCGACCCTGCATTTCCGCCTGCCCAAGCCCTCGGCCCCAGTATTCCATATAGCGATATTCGGCATCCATCTCCCAGTGGCGATCGGCACCCACTTGGGCGAAGTCGATCATCCGCTTGTTCGACGTCGTGAGCGCGCGATTCAAGATCGGCATTGGCAGCAACAAGGTGTACAGCGCCACAAGCATCAGCACGACATCAGTACCCGAGCGGCCGGGAAAGACAACTGGCAGAGCGATGCCCGCGTCGCGCCCAAAAATCAGCAAGGCGACCAAGATGACGAAGGAAGTGCCGAATGCCGCGGCTGCACGAATACCAGCCACCATGGCCACCGCGGGCAGGATGCCAAGAAAGGGCAAGGCCGCAGAGATGGGTTTTTGAGAAAGAAAGGCGGCTGTACCCAGCAGCAGCCAGTAGGTGACCCCCAGAATCAGCATGGCCTGACGTGGATGACCCCGCTGGCACAAGCTGCGCGCCGGCAGGATGATCAAGAACCCAAGCAAGGTGACCAGGCGGATGGCCGGCGCATTGCCAAAGGCCTGCGGCAAAACCAAGGCAATGCCCAGCACCAGCAGCATGCTTACCAGCACGTGGTTGATGAGTCGGCGGGTGAGGGCCACCGAATCGGACTTGCTGAGCCCGACCACCGAAGAGGCTAACGCTGCAGGCGTGGAGTCTGCAGCGAGCGGCGGTGAATGATGAGTGGAGGCGTGGTTCTTCAAAAATGGATGGCCTGCAAGGGCCGCAGTGACATGATCTCAGGGCAACCCGGTTTCCAGTATAGGGGCTGCGCCCGTTCGCACCATGGTGCGAACCGTGCCCAGCGTGGACCGGTCAGAGCAGCCGAACCTTGACGCCTTTGCCCTTGATCTTGCCGGCGTTGAGCTTGTGCATCGCGTCCAGCGCGATGTCGCGCTGGACCGCGACAAAAGTGGTGAACTCAGTGACATTGATCTTGCCGATTTGCTCGCGCGAGTAGCCGGCGTCGGCGGTCAGCGCGCCCAGCACATCGCCGGGGCGAATTTTCTCCTTGCGCCCACCCAGAATCTGCAGTGTGACCATCGGCGGCTGCAAGGGGCCACTGCCGCTGGGGGTCAGGCTGCTCAAGGGGTGCCAGACCGATTCGCGGTGCTGGTACTGCTCGATGCGGCCGACAAAGCCCATCTCGTGCAGGCTGGCCAGGCTCAGTGCCAGGCCCGACTCGCCAGCGCGGCCGGTGCGGCCGATGCGGTGTACATGGACCTCAGGGTCGGGCGTGATGTCGACGTTGATCACGGCTTCCAGCTGGCTGATGTCGAGCCCGCGCGAGGCTACGTCGGTCGCTACCAGCACCGAGCAGCTGCGGTTGGCAAATTGCGCCAGCACCTGGTCGCGCTCGCGCTGCTCCAGCTCGCCATACAGCGCCAGCGCGCTGAAACCCTGCTGCTGCAGCGCGCCGACCAAGTCTTTGCACTGCTGCCGGGTGTTACAAAAGGCCAGCGTGCTGACGGGCCGGAAGTGGTTAAGCAGGCGCGCCACCGCGTCGAGCCGGTTGTCGCGCGTGACCTCGTAGTAGCGCTCTTCAATCAGGCGTTCTGCCGGCGGTGCCTGCACCGTGATTTGCAGCGGGTCGCGCATGAACTGGGCGGCCAGCTTGCCGATGCCTTCGGGGTAGGTGGCCGAGAACAGCAGGGTCTGCCGGTCTTTGGGACACTGCTTGATGACGGTGGCGATGTCGTCAAAAAAGCGCATGGCATTGCGGCCTATCGCCTTGACACGGTACATTGCCATGTCGGCCTGCTTCAACAACTGCTCAAAAGACTCCC
>CAJAXU010000081.1 GCA_903948045.1 uncultured beta proteobacterium
ACGGCGTACATGCTGTGCGGCGCGGCCGGCATGCTGGTTGGCGGCTTCATCGCGGGCCGTGCAGCCAGCAGTGACCGGGTGGTGGCGGCGGCGATGACGGTGGCGGCGCTGTGCCTGGCGCTGTGCAGCACCGGGCTGCTGGGCGGCACCGGCACCATGGTGGTGCTGGCCGCCACCGGTTTTGCCGTTGGCATTGGCGGCCCATCGCGCGACATGATGATCAAACGGGCCACGCCGCGTGAGGCGACGGGCCGGGTTTATGGCATGGTGTATTCCGGGCTGGACGTCGGTTTTGCGCTGTCGCCCATGGTTTTTGGCCTGTTCATGGACCGCGGCTGGTATGCCGCCACCCTGCTCGGTGCCGCTGGCACCCTGCTGCTCAGTGTGGCGGCGGCACTGGCGGTGGGCCAGCGCACACCCCTTGCCTCGCAGTGACCCTGACCAACGATTACTTGGTCTGGCGTGACAGGATAATAGGGCCTCCTGGCACCTAGTCCCCCTGGGCCTTGTTGGGTTTCTACTCCTTTTTTTGGGTGGTGTTCATGAAGATTTCGACACGTTTGTTGCTGCTCGTCGGTTTGATGTCAGCCTTGCTGATCGGCGTGGGTGGTCTCGGCCTGTATGGCATTTCGGCCAGTAACGCCGCCTTGCAGACGGTGTACGACGATCGGGTGGTGCCACTGGGCCAGCTCGCAGATATCCAGCGCATGATGTTGACCAACGGCGCGGAGCTCACGACTGCTGCCATTGAAGCGACGCCCGAGGCTGCCAGCCGGCACGCGGCTGTGATCGAGGCCAACATTGCGGCTGTGAGCAAAGTCTGGGCGGCCTACATGGCCACCAAACTGACGCCCGAAGAACAAAAAGCCGCTGTTCTCTTCACGGCCCAGCGCAGTCGCTACGTGAGCGAGGGCCTGCGACCCGGTTTGGCGGCGCTGAGCAGTGGCGATTTCAAGGAGGCGCAGCGCATCGCTGTCAGCGTGCTGCCGCAGGTCTATGCCCCCACCTATGCGACTATGGGTACGCTGATCCAGATCCAGCTCAAGGAGGCTCAGCTGGAATACGACGGCGCACTCAGCCGGTATGAAACGATCCGTCTTGGGTCCATCCTCGCGGTGACTTTGGGCGTGCTGGCTGCCGCACTGCTGGGCTTTTTCATGATTCGCGGTATCTCCCGCGCCATCCGGCAGGCTACGACCATGACGGGTGCAGTCGCCTCCGGTGATCTGACGGTGGCGCCGCAGATTGAGGGTCGAGACGAAATTGCCGTGCTGCTGCAAGCGCTGGTGGGCATGAAAGACAGCCTGATCGGGGTGGTGGCGACGGTGCGCACGGGCTCCGAGAGTGTGGCCACGGCCAGCGCCGAAATCGCGCAGGGCAACCACGACCTGTCGGCCCGAACTGAAAGCCAGGCCAGCGCGTTGGAGCAGACTTCAGCGGCCATGGAGCAACTGGGCGCCACAGTCGTACAAAACGCTGAGAGCGCGGCGCAAGCCAACCAGCTCGCTCTGAATGCTTCGGCAGTTGCGGTGCAGGGCGGTCAGGTGGTGGGCCAGGTGGTGGAGACAATGAAGGGCATCAACGATTCGTCACGCAAAATTGCCGACATCATCAGTGTGATCGACGGCATTGCGTTCCAGACCAACATCCTGGCGCTGAATGCAGCGGTTGAGGCCGCCCGCGCCGGTGAACAGGGCCGCGGCTTTGCTGTGGTCGCCAGTGAAGTGCGTTCGCTGGCCGGCCGGTCGGCTGAAGCCGCCAAGGAGATCAAGGGCTTGATCAACGACAGCGTGCAACGCGTGGAGCAGGGCAGTGCGCTGGTAGACCGCGCTGGCTTCACCATGACCGAAGTGGTAAGTGCGATCAAACGTGTGACGGATTTGGTCGGAGAGATCAGCTCCGCCAGCAAGGAACAAAGCATTGGCGTGGCTCAGGTGGGTGAGGCGATCACCCAGATGGACCAGGCGACCCAGCAAAATGCCGCACTGGTTGAAGAAATGGCGGCGGCCGCCAGCAGCCTCAAATCCCAGGCGAGCGACCTGGTGGGAACCGTCGCATCATTCAAGCTGCCCTCCGGCCGGGAGTCGCGCGCCTACGCCTCGGGTGGCAGCTCTGGACGTAGCTTGGCGTTGACTGCTTCAGCCAAGCCCCGGGCCCAATTGCCCAAATCGCCGAGCCGGCCGGTGCTGGCACGGCCCGTGACCGCCCCCAATGCTGCGCTCGCCGCGCCTCGCGCCAACCCCAAGCCAGTGCCAGCGACCAGTGATGATGCGGATTGGGAAAGCTTCTGAAGATCGCCATAATCCTCCCATGATCAGTCAAAAAATCGGCGGCCACCTGTTGGTCGAGTGCCTGGTGGCACAGGGTGTGACGCATGCCTTTGGTGTGCCGGGCGAAAGCTATCTGGCAGTGTTGGATGGCTTTCATCGCCATGCCGACCAGATCCGCTTCATCATTAACCGGCAGGAGGGTGGCGCGGCTTTCATGGCGGAGGCACATGGCAAGCTGACCGGCCGGCCCGGCGTCTGTTTTGTGACCCGTGGCCCGGGCGCCACCAACGCCTCGATTGGGGTGCACACCGCGTTCCAGGATTCCACCCCGATGGTGCTATTTGTGGGCGACGTGGCCAGCGACACACGCGACCGCGAAGCCTTTCAGGAGGTGGATTACCTGAGTTTTTTCGGCCCCAGCACCAAGGGCTTTGCCAAACGGGTCGAGCGCATTGACGACGTGCGCCGCATCCCGGAATACGTGGCCCGGGCCTTTGCCACCGCCATGAACGGCCGCCCCGGCCCGGTGGTGCTGGTGCTGCCCGAAGACATGCTGACTCAGGCCGTGGTGGCGAATCCAGCCACGGGACTGGTCCCGCAGCCGCTGCCCCAGCTGGCCGCAGTTGAGGCCTGGAGCGACCCCGGCGCCTTGCGCACACTGCGCGAGCTGCTATTGAAATCAGAGCGGCCGATGGTCATCGCCGGAGGTGGCGGCTGGACGGTGCAGGCGGCACAGGCGCTGCAGCGCTTTGCCGAGAACTGGTGCCTGCCAGTGGGCAACGCCTTTCGTTTTCAGGATACTTTTGACAACCACCACCCCTTGTACGCCGGTGACGTTGGCATTGGCATCAACC
>CAJAXU010000082.1 GCA_903948045.1 uncultured beta proteobacterium
ACCACGAACACATCGGCGATCGGGCTGTTAGAGATCCACATCTTGCTGCCTGACAGCTTGTAGCCCCCGGCCACCTTGTGGGCGCGGGTGGCCATGGAATTGGGGTCGGAGCCGTGGTCGGGCTCGGTCAGACCAAAGCAGCCGATCCATTCGCCGGTGGCCAGCTTGGGCAGAAATTTCTGGCGCTGGCCCTCAGTGCCGAACTCAAAAATCGGCAGCATCACCAGCGAGCTCTGCACGCTCATCATGGAGCGGTAGCCGGAATCGACCCGCTCCACCTCGCGCGCGATCAGGCCGTAGGCCACGTAGTTCAGGCCCGGGCCGCCATAGGCCTCTGGGATGGTGGGGCCAAGCAGGCCGAGCTCACCCATTTCGCGAAAGATGGCCACATCGGTCTTTTCGGCACGAAAGGCCTCGGTCACGCGCGGCAGCAGCTTGTCTTGGCAGTAGGCGGCAGCGGCATCGCGCAGCATGCGCTCCTCGTCACTGAGCTGACTCTCCAGCAGAAAAGGGTCTTGCCAATTGAAAGTAGCGTGGGCCATAGGGTTCTCCAGATAATGCAAGGGGGTAGGGCATGCCCAAAAGGACAGATACCCTATGGTAGTGGCGGATTAGCCAGCCAGGCAAACGAGTTATTGGCATCTAGATATGATTTTTTTACATTTCTTGGTGCTGTCGATCTCCGCAGTAGGCCGACCAAACCACAGGCCAAATCAGCCCTTGAGTCTCGTGTTTATTGGTGGTTCAGCTATAAAATTAGGAGTGATTAGCCGTGCAACTCGTTTTAATGTTATGTGGGATAAGCACCTTATGACCCCAACCCTGCACCGACTGCTGTGCGCAGCCCTGCTGTTGACCGGACTGAACGCCATGGCGATTGAAGAACCCAAGTACACCGTGCTGGCCAAAGAGGGCGCGATCGAGCTGCGCCAGTACGCGCCGTTTCTGATCGCGGAAACCGTGGTGGAGGGCGATATGGACGAGGCCTCGAACCGGGGGTTTCGGCTGATCGCCGACTTTATTTTTGGCAACAACCAGGCGGTCGACAACCCTGGCAGCTCGGCCAAGATAGCCATGACGGCACCGGTCACGGTGGTGCCAGAGGCGCCGTCGCAAAAGATTGCCATGACCGCCCCGGTGACGGTCGCCCCGGCGGACCAGGGCGCCAGCCCGATGGCCGGCAACCGCTGGCGCGTGCACTTTGTGATGCCCAGCCAGTACAGCCTGGCCACCCTGCCCAAGCCCAAAAATGCCGCGGTGACGGTGCGAGAGGTGCCGGCCAAACACTATGCGGTGCTGGGCTACAGCGGCTTCAACACCGAGTCACGGGTGCAGCAGCGCACCGCCGAACTGCTGGCCTGGCTCAAGGCCAAAAACCTGAGCCCTGTCAGCGCGCCGCAGCTCGCCCGCTACGACCCACCCTGGACGCTGCCGATGTGGCGGCGCAACGAGATCATGGTGGAGCTGCCCACCCCTTGAGCCGCCCAACGAGCACCGACCACCCATCACCATGACCCAACAAACCCTGAACGTGCTGGGCACCGCGCTGGTGCCCTGCTCTTTTGACCCGCTGACCGGCTTTTACCGCGACGGCTGCTGCAACACCGACCTGGAGGACCATGGCACCCATGTGGTATGCGCCGTGGTCACCGATGAGTTCTTGCAGTTCTCCAAGCTGCGCGGCAACGACCTCTCCACACCGCGCCCCGAGTACCGCTTTCCCGGCCTCAAAGACGGCGACCGCTGGTGTCTGTGTGCGCTGCGCTGGAAAGAGGCGTTCTCTGCCGGGCTGGCGCCGGAGGTGGTGCTGGCCAGCACCCATGCCAAGGCGCTGGAGGTGGTCAGCATCGAGATGCTGCGGGAGTACGCTGCCGCTTGAGCCCCACCCGCCATGCGCCGCAAAATCCCCAGCCTGCAGGCTCTGGTCTGTTTTGATGCCGCCGCCCGGCACCAGAGCTACACCCGCGCCGCGCAGGAACTGGCGCTGACGCAGGGGGCGGTGTCGCGCCAGATCGGCGCGCTGGAGGCCTTCGTCGGCGTAGCCCTGTTCCAGCGCACGCGCCATGGCGTGGCCCTGACCGAGCGCGGCGCCGAATACGCGCAGCAGGTGGCAGGCCGGTTGCAGGGGCTGGAGCAGGACACACTGGAAGTGATGGCTGGCTCGGGGCGCGGCGGCAGCCTGCAGCTGGCCGCCGTGCCGACCTTTGCCACGCGCTGGCTGATCCCGCGGCTGCCGGCCCTGGCCGCCATCCACCCTGAGATCACCGTCCACATCGAAACCCGCACCCGGCCGTTTTTGTTTGCCGACACCGCCTTTGACGCCGCGCTCTACGCCGGCACCGCCGAGCAGGTGGCCAACTGGGCCGGCACCCGGGCAACGCGCCTGCTCGACGAGCAGATGGTGCCGGTGTGCAGCCCGGCGCTGGTCGCCGGCCTGGGGCAGCCGGCGCCAGGGTCGCCACAGCAGCCACAGTCGCCTCTTTCACCACTGACGCCGCAGCTCATCGCCACCCTGCCGCTGCTGCAGCAAAGCACCCGCCCGAGCGCCTGGCGCCAGTGGTTTGACGCCGCCGGCGTGGCCGCACCGATGGCCCTGAGCGGGTCGCGCTACGAGCTGTTTTCCATGACGGCCGCCGCCGCTGCCCAGGGCCTTGGCCTGGCACTGGTGCCGCGCTTGTTGGTCGAGCCCGAGCTGGCGCGCGGCGAACTGATGGTCGCCTGCGCCCAGGTGCTGCCCGGCGACCGGGCCTACTACCTGGTGCAGCCGGAGCGGGCGGAGGAGCGACCGGCGCTGAGCGGGTTCAAGGCCTGGTTGCTGGGCGCCGTGCGGTAGGCCACGGCGGCACTCACAGGCCCGATCAACGGCTCAGACGAAGGTGGCGGGCGACACACCAAAGCGCTGGCCGAGGGCGCGGACCTGGCGAAGATTGAGCTCTCGCTTACCCGACAGGATTTCAGACACCACGCCTTGGCTGCCAACCTCGCCAAGTTCGCCTTGCTTGATGCCATGTTGCGCCATCAGGAACTTGAGTGCCTGCAGGCCCGTCACCGGCGGCAGCGGGTGGTGCTCGGTCTCAAAGTCCTCAATCAAATCGCCAACGATATCAACCAGGCCCATGGCAGGATGGTTTTCGTCGCCTTGGGTCTCATCGAGCAACGCTTCAAGCATCGCGACCATCTGCTGATAGTGCGCCTCGTCCCGAATTGGAGCGATATCGGTTGTGCTGCGAAAAGCCTCCCAAGCAGGGAGCAGGTATTTCACCTCGACGTGTGCTGTCATGATCTCCATGTCCCTTTGTCATAGTCCCGGTGGGTCAGCACCGCCTTGATGTAGACGATCTGTTTCTCGAACCGGATGTAGGCGATCAAACGGTATTTGTTGCCGCCGATGTCGAAAACCGCCAGTTCGCCGACCTTGTCAACCGCATTGAAGGCCGCTTTCAGCTCAGCCCAATGGCCAAACCGATTTTTCTCAATAACACGTCGCCAGCCCTGCAAGGGCTCATCAGCTTGAGGGTGAACTGCTACGAATGCGCGCAGTGCACTGTTACTGATGATTTTCATGGGGGCAGTATATCTCTATTTGAGATATACCGGTGCTTGTGCGCACTGCTTCGCAGTCCATTCCCCCTCCGCAACAGTTGCTCAGCAAAGGGTTTGTACGGATGTCCAATTAGTTTGTACGCTCGTACAGTGGCTGGCATATGAGCAGCCCCCAGGCCCAGTTTCCCGCACCGGTTAAAGCCAGCGTGTCCAAAGCCGCCGCCGACCGGCCGGACCGGCGCGAGGCTATTCTGCTGGCGGCCGAACGCCTGTTCTCGCAGCAGGGTTACCACGCCGTGAGCCTGCGACAAATTGCCCTGGCGGCCGAGGTGCCGCTGGCCCTGGTGGGCTATTACTTTGGCCCGAAGCAGGCCCTGTTCCACGCAATTTTTGAGCACTGGCAGGCAACGATTGCGCGTCGGCTGCAGCGCCTGCAGGCGGCCGGGCAGGCCGGCGACAGCGACCAAACACTGACTGCCATCGTCGAGGCCTTTGTCGAGCCGGTGCTGGAGATGCGCGCCAGCGCCGAAGGCGAGTACTACGCGCTGCTGGTGGCGCGCGAACTGGCTTTTCGCACGCCTGAGGCGCAGTCGGTGCTGGAAGACTACTTTGACCCGCTGGCCCACGCCTTTATTGATGCGCTGGCCGAACTGTTTGCCGGCGACTGCCGGGCCCGCGCCGCCTGGGCCTACCAATTTGCGTTGGGCGCCCTGATTCACCACATCAGCGATGACCGGGTGGCGCGGCTCTCACTGGGCCAAAACCTGGCCAATGCGCCCGAAGCCGCTGGCTGGCTGGTGCGGTTCATCAGCGCCGGCATTGGTGCCGTGATGCTGGCCCCTGCGGCGCCCGTCCCCAATGCATCGCCCTTATCCCACTGACCCCACTAAACCCATTCACAACCACCGGAGACCCCCCATGAAAAGACGCACCCTGAATGCCCTGCTCGTCGCCACCGCCGCCAGCCTGGCCGGCCCAGCCCTGGCGCAGCAGACCATCAAGCTCACCGCTGGCGCCGGCCACCCGCCGGTGTTTTTGTGGATCAAGACCATGGACGAGGTGTTCATCCCCGAGGTGGACAAGCGCCTGGCCGCGGCCGGCAACAAGTACAAGGTGGAGTGGACCAAGGCCTGGGGCGGCACGCTGATGAAGCTGGGCACCGAATCCAAAGGCGTGGCCGACGGCATTGCCGATGTGGGGCTGGTCAGCACGGTGTTTGAGGCACCCAAGTTCCCAATGCAGAACATCAGCTACTTCACGCCGTTCGGCACCGACGACATCAACCTGATGAGCCGCACCGTGGCGGACCTGCAAAAAAGCATCCCCGCCATGGGCGACGCCTGGACCAAGAACGGCCTGACCTACCTGAATGGCATGGCGCTTGACACTTACCATATCTTCACCAAATTCCCGCTGACCCGGATCGAGGACCTGCAGGGCAAAAAGATCAGCGCGCCCGGCCCAGCGGCGAACTGGATCAAAGGCACCGGCGCCGTGGCGGTGGCCGGCTCGCTCAACAGCTACTACGAAGACATCAAGTCCGGTGTGTCAGACGGCGTGGTGGTGTTCTCCACCGGTGCTTGGGCCGCCAAATTGCACGAGGTGGCGCCTTATGTCACCAAAGTCAATTTCGGCTCCATGTACTCGGGTGGCGTGGTGGTGAACAAGTCGCGCTTTGACAAGCTGCCGCCCGAGGTGCAGCAGGCGCTGCGCGAGGCCAGCGACGTCTGGTCGGCCAGTTACGCCAGGGCGCAAACCGCCGCCACCGGCGACGCCCTGCAAAACATGAGCAAGGCCGGCGCCAAGGTCAGCGAGTTGTCGGATGCCGAGCGCAAGCGCTGGGCCGATGCCTTGCCCCAGGTCGCCAAAATCTGGGCCGACGACGTCAAGGCCAAGGGCATGCCCGGCTACGACATCCTCACGGCCTACGATGCCGCCCTGCTCAAGGGTGGTGCCAAGCTGCCGCGCGACTGGAACAAATAAATGGGACCGGCTGCGGCTGAGCCGACGCTGGCCAGCATGGACTCTTACCAAAGAACCATGCCGCTGGGCCTGCATCGCCTGATGCAGGCCATGAACGCCCTGGGCACGCTCTGGATCCTGGCGTTGATGGTGCTGATCAACAGCGACGTGATCGGCCGCAACCTGTTCGGCGCGCCGATTCTGGGCGTGCCGGAGATGACCTCACTGTCGATTGTGGGCATCGTGTTCCTGCAGCTGGCCGACACCCTGCGCTGCGGCCGCTTCACCCGGGCCGACATCCTGCTCGACAGCCTGAAGCGGCGGCGGCCGGCAGCGGCCGACCTGCTGCAGGCCGTGTTTCATGCCATCGGCGCGCTGCTGATGGCGGCCATCCTGTGGGCCGCCTGGGCGCCACTGGTCGACTCGGTGCGCATTTTTGAGTATGTCGGCGCGGTGGGTTCGTTCCAGATTCCGGTCTGGCCGATCCGGCTGATCACGCTGCTGGGGCTGGCCACCACCCTGATCTGCTTTGCGCTGCTGGCCAGCGCTGACCTGCAACGCCTGTTTCGGCGCCGCCACCATGAGTAACACCACCATTGCCCTGTGCTCCCTGTTGTTGATGCTGCTGTGCATCTATGCCGGCATGCATGTGGCCATCACGCTGGGCGTGGTGAGCTTCATTGGCGTCTGGCTGATCCGCGGTGACATGGAGATTGCGGCCAATTTGCTGGCGCAGGCCGCCAGTGATGCCATTGCCAGCCATATTTTTGGCGTGGTGCCGCTGTTTGTGCTGACCGGCTTTCTGGTGGCCTACGCCGACATCGGCAAGGACGCGTTTGATGTGGCGAATCAGCTGTTCCGACGTATTCGGGGCGGCCTAGGCGTGGCCACGGTCGCGGCCAATGCGGTGTTTGCCGCCATCACGGGTATTTCGATCGCCTCGGCCGCCGTCTTCACCCGGGTGGCGGTGCCGCAGATGCTGCGCTTTGGCTACCAGCCCAAGTTTGCTGTGGGCGTGGTGGCGGGCTCCTCGGTGCTGGGCATGCTGATCCCGCCCAGCCTGCTGATGATTTTGTACGCCTTTTTGTCGAACCAGTCGGTGGGTGACATGTTCACCGCCGGCATCGTGCCGGGGCTGCTGCTGGCGGTGGCGTTCTCGGTCGGCATCGTGGCCATGTGCTGGCTCAAGCCCGAGCTGGTTTACCTGAACGGCCAGCACCAGGACATTCCGGCCGACTCGCTGATGTCCTGGTCCGAGATGGGCCTGAAGACCATTCCGCTGGCGCTGCTGATCGGCCTGGTGCTGGGTGGCATTTACGCCGGCTGGTTCACCGCCACCGAAGCCGGTGCCGTGGGGGTGCTGCTGGCGCTGTTGATCGCGCTGGTGCGCCGCAAGCTCACGCTCAAGGGTTTTTGGGGGGTGCTGACCGAGACCGGCCATGTGACGGTGTCGGTGAGCTTTCTGATCATCTGCGCCAATGTCTATACCCGCATGCTGGCCATGAGCGGCACGCCGCAGGCACTGGTGGAATGGATGTCCATGGCCGGCTTTGGCGTGGTGATGTTCATGTTTTTGTATGTGCTGATCATCCTGCTGCTGGGCACCATCATCGACTCGTCCTCCATCATGCTGATCGTGCTGCCGCTGATGCTGCCGATTGCGCAGCAGTTCGGGCTGAACCTGGTCTGGTTTGGCGTGGTGACGGTGGTCGCGGTGGAGATCGGGCTGCTGACGCCACCCTTCGGCCTGAGCGCCTTTGTGGTCAAAAGCTCGCTCGATGGCAGTGTGCCGCTGAGCATTGGCGACGTGTTTCGTGGCACCGCGCCCTTCACCCTGATGATGGCCGGTGTGCTGGTGATCCTGATGGCGTTCCCGTCACTCAGCCTGGTGCTGCTGAAATGAGCGCGCCCAACCCGCTGGCCGGTTTTACGGTAGACCGCGCGCTGCTGCGCTACACCGGGCAAGACCTGCAGCGCCCCGAATGCATCCTGGCCGAGCGCGACGGCACGCTGTGGGCGGCCGATGCCCGCGGCGGTGTGACCCGGATCGACACCGACGGCCGCCAGACCTTCATCGGTCAGCGTGCCTCTGGCGCCTTTGCCAGCGCCAGCACCGCCAGTGCCGAGGCATTTGAAGCCAAATACACCCAGGGCACCCTGCCCAACGGCATGGCCTTTGCCGCCGACGGCCAGCTGCTGATTGCGAACTTTGGCACCGATGTGCTGGAGATCATGGACCGCCAGGGCCACACCCGCACGCTGTACGACCAGATCGACGGCCAACCCATCGGCAAGGTCAACTTTGTGCTGCGCGACCGGCGCAACCGCATCTGGCTCACCATTTCCACCCGGGTCAACCCCTGGACCCAGGCCGCCAGCAGCCGTGTGCGCGACGGCTACCTGGCGGTGGTGGATGAACGCGGCCTGCGCGTGGTGGCCGACAACTTCTACTTCACCAACGAGATCCGGATGGATGCTGCCGAAGAGTGGCTGTACATCGTCGAGACCACCGGGCCGCACATCACGCGCATGCGCCTGCATGAGTCGGCGCAGGGCGTGGCATTGACCGAGCGCGAGGTGTTTGGCCCCAGCCACCTGGGGGGCTACCCGGACGGCATTGCCTTTGACAGTTTTGGCAACCTCTGGTGCACGCTGGTGATGGTGGACCAGCTGATTGCCCTGACACCGCAGGGCGACAGCCTGCTGCTGCTCGACGATGGCGACCCGACAGCCAGCCGCACGCTGCTGGCGCGCATGGCCAGTGGCCAGGTCAGCGCCGAGGACATGAGCCGGGCCCGCGGCACGGTGGCGCCCTGGATGGCCAGCGTGACCTTTGGCGGGCCAGACCTGCGCACGGTCTACATTGGCAGCCTGCTCGGCACCCGCATTCCGTACTTTCAGTCGCCCGTGCCCGGCTTGCCCATGGTGCACTGGGCCTGAGCCCCCCAACCCCCCTAGCCCCCCCGCCCCAAGGAGTCTTTCCATGCCCCGTCGCTTTGTAGACCTCTCCATCTTTCTGGAAAACGATGTGATGAGTGACCC
>CAJAXU010000083.1 GCA_903948045.1 uncultured beta proteobacterium
AAGCTGGGCGGCAGTCTGGCCTTTGCCTTGATTGGCAATGCGGTGTTGGTGCCCGTGGCGCTGTTTTACCTGCTGATGGACTGGCACAATTTTGTCGAACGGGCGCTTGAGTTCGTGCCGCCGCGTTTGCGCGCCGGCGTCGACGGGTTCACCAGCGAGGCCGATGAGGTATTGGGCCAGTACCTGCGAGGCCAGTTGCTGGTGATGGTGCTGCTGGCGGTGTTTTACAGCGTTGGTCTGGCGCTGTTTGGGCTGGATCTGGCCTTGCCGATCGGTGTCTTCACCGGCTTGGCCATTTTTGTGCCCTACCTTGGCTTCGGTCTGGGCCTAGTGCTGGCCACCCTGGCTGGCTTGCTCGAATTTGCCAGCAGCCATGGCCCGTCGTACGCGCTGCTGATGGTGGCCGTGGTCTATGGCCTGGGGCAGATGATCGAGAGCCTGTTCCTCACGCCCCGGCTGGTGGGTGAGCGCATTGGCCTGCACCCGCTGGCGGTGATCTTTGCCTTGCTGGCCTTTGGCCAGTTGTTCGGATTTGTCGGCGTGCTGGTGGCCCTGCCGGCCAGCGCGGTGCTGCTGGTGGCGATGCGCCGCGCCCGCGCCGGTTACCTGGCAAGCCGGCTTTACCAGGCCTGATGGCGGGATGCGGCAAATCGCGCTTGATATTGGTCTGGCCAGCGGCCCGACCATGGCCAATTTTTTTGCTGGACCCAACGAGGCTGTGCTAGGGCACCTGCAGCTCTGGATCGGCGAGCGCACCAGCCCGGCCACGCGCTCGCCAGTCCCAACTTACCTGTGGGGCGCCAGCGGCAGCGGCAAGAGCCATTTGCTGCAGGCGGTGCGGCGGGCCCTGCGCGAACAGGGCGCCAGCGTCGGCTGGCTGGACGCCACCGTTCACACGCCGCCGCCGTTCAGCGAGCAATGGGGCGCGGTGCTGATGGACGACGTTCACCTGTACACCGCCGCCCAGCACCAGGCGGCCTTCAACTGGTTTGTCAACGCCCAGACGCACCAACGCTGGGTGCTGGCCACGGGCGAGGTGGCGCCGGGCGAACTGCGCTTGCGCGAAGACCTGCGTACCCGGCTGGGCTGGGGGCACTTGTTTTGCCTGCAGGTCCTGAGCGAACCCGACCGTCGCGCTGTGCTGCGCCAGGCGGCTGATGAGCGCGGTGTTTTTCTGAGCGACGAGGTGATGGAATTCATGCTGACCCGGTTTTCCCGCGACCTGGGCAGTCTGATGGAACTTCTGGACCTGATGGATGGCTACGCATTGCAAACCAAGCGGGCCATCACCATCCCGTTGATCAAAGCCATGATGGATGAAGCCTGACCCCATGAAGCTCGCCCTGTTTGACCTGGACCACACCCTGTTGCCGATTGATTCGGACTACGCCTGGGGCGTGTTCACCACCACCATTGGCTGGACTGATCCGGTCGATTTCAACCGGCGCAACGACGAGTTTTACGCCCACTACAAGGCCGGCACGCTCGACATCCATGACTATGTGCGCTTTGCGACCGACGCCGTGCGGCGCCACGGCGCCCTCAAGGCTGAGGCGGCGCATGCGGAGTTCATGCGCAGAGTGATTGAGCCCGCCATCCGGTCGCAGGCGCTGGACTTGGTGCGAGCCCACCAACAGGTGGGCGATGCGGTGGTGATCGTCACCGCCACCAATGAGTTTGTGACCCGTCCGATCGCGCAGGCTTTTGGCGTGGCCGAGCTGATTGCGGTCGAACTGGCGCGCGACACGGCGCCCGGCGGCAGCGGTTGGATCACCGGTGAGATTGCCGGTGTGCCGTCCGCGCGCGAGGGCAAGGTCACCCGCGTGCAGCAATGGCTGCACCAGCGTGGGCTGGCCTGGCCTGACGTAGAAACCACCTTTTACACCGACTCCATCAATGACTTGAGCCTGATGGAGACCGTGACCCACCCCGTGGCCACCAACCCGGACGCGCGGCTTCGCGCCATCGCCGAGGCGCGCCAATGGCGCATACTCGATCTGTTCCCCTCTTCCACAACATGATCAAAAAATTCATCGACAAACTGCTGGGCAAAGTCTCCGGCGCGCCCAAAGCCAAAAAACTGCCATTTGGCAAACGCGAAGAGGTGGGCGTGGACTGCCACGGCATCAACCCGACGCTGGTGGACGAGCGGGCGCGCAATGTGGTTAGCACCCTGCAGGGCGCGGGCTTTGAGGCCTATATCGTCGGCGGCGCGGTGCGCGACCTGATGGTGGGCCTGGCGCCCAAGGACTTTGACGTGGCCACCAATGCCACGCCGGAGCAGGTCAAAGGCCTGTTTCGCCGCGCCTTCATCATCGGTCGGCGTTTTCGCATCGTGCACGTGGTGTACGGCCGGGGCCGCGAGCATGAGGTGATCGAGGTCTCCACCTTCCGCGCTTACATGGACAACGCCGCCGCCGAGGCTGTGGCCGGCAACGAGCGTACCAGCAAGAACGAGCTGGCTGGCATGAAGCACGCGGTGGACGCGTCGGGCCGGGTGCTGCGCGAC
>CAJAXU010000084.1 GCA_903948045.1 uncultured beta proteobacterium
GGCTGTGACCGTAGAAACCCTGGAAAAACTGGAACGCAAGATCACCCTGAGCTTGCCCTTGGGCAGCATCCAGTCCGAAGTTGAAACCCGACTGAAAAAAATGGCCCGCACCGTCAAGATGGACGGATTTCGGCCCGGCAAGGTGCCCATGAATGTGGTGGCCCAGCGCTATGGCTACTCGGTGCACTACGAAGTGATGAACGACAAAGTCGGCCAGGCCTTTTCTGACGCCGCCAACGAAGCCAAGCTGCGCGTGGCCGGCCAGCCCCGCATCACTGAAAAAGAAGGCGCACCGGAGGGTGAGCTGACGTTTGACGCCGTGTTCGAGGTCTACCCGGAAGTGCTTATCGGCGACCTCAGCAGCGCCGCAGTGGAAAAAATCAGCGCCGAGGTCGACGACAGCGCCATTGACAAGACGCTTGAGATCCTGCGCAAGCAGCGCCGTACCTTTGCCCAGCGCGCGCAAGATGCCGCCGCCCAAGCCGGCGACCGCGCCACCGTTGATTTTGAAGGCAAGATCGATGGCGAGCCCTTTGAGGGTGGCAAGGCTGATGATTTCCAGTTCATCTTGGGTGACGGCCAGATGTTGAAAGAGTTTGAGGACGCCACCAGCGGCATGCAGCTCGGCCAGAGCAAGACCTTCCAGCTGGCCTTCCCGGCCGACTACCACGGCAAAGACGTGGCTGGCAAGACGGCCGACTTCATGGTCACCGTAAAGAAAATTGAAGCGGCACACCTGCCCGAGGTGAACGAGGCACTGGCCCGCTCGCTCGGCATCGCAGACGCCACGATCGAAGGTCTGCGCGCCGACATCCGCAAAAACCTCGAGCGTGAAGTCAAATTCCGCCTGTTGTCCCGCAATAAACAGGCCGTCATGGACGCACTGGTCGCCAAGGCTGAGCTCGATCTGCCCAACGCCAGCGTCCAGTCGGAAATCAACCGACTGCTCGAAGGCGCGCGCGCCGACCTGAAAAAGCGCGGCATCAAGGACGCCGACAAAGCCCCGATCCCTGATGACGTGTTCCGTCCCCAGGCCGAACGCCGTGTGCGCCTGGGCCTGGTGGTGGCCGAGCTGGTGCGTTCCAATAGCCTGCAGGCCCGGCCTGAGCAACTCAAGGCCCATATTGAAGAGCTGGCCAGCAGCTACGAAAAACCGGCCGACGTGCTGCGCTGGTACTACGGCGACAACCAGCGCATGGCTGAAGTCGAAGCCATCGTGATTGAAAACAACGTCACTGAATTTGTGCTGAGCAAGACGCAAGTCACTGAAAAAAGCGTGTCCTTTGACGAGCTGATGGCTCAGAACTGAGCCGGGCCGTCCTTCGTCTTTTTCGGTACATTAAGGTCATCTGGGAGCTAATATGAACGTGCGCTTTGGTGCAATGGATACGCAGGGCCTGGGCATGGTGCCCATGGTCATTGAGCAGTCGGGCCGCGGCGAGCGGTCTTACGACATCTACTCGCGCCTGCTCAAGGAACGCGTGATTTTCCTGGTCGGCCCGGTCAATGACCAAACCGCCAATTTGGTGGTGGCGCAGCTCTTGTTTCTGGAGAGCGAGAATCCCGACAAGGACATCTCGTTCTACATCAACTCTCCCGGTGGCTCGGTCAGCGCCGGCATGGCGATCTACGACACCATGAACTTCATCAAGCCCGATGTGTCCACCCTGTGCACCGGCATGGCGGCCAGCATGGGCGCGTTTTTGCTGGCAGCCGGTGCCAAGGGCAAGCGGTTTTCGCTGCCCAACTCCAAGGTCATGATTCATCAGCCCTCGGGCGGTAGCCAGGGTCAGGCTACCGAGATTGAAATCCAGGCGCGCGAGATTCTGAAAACCCGTGAGCAGCTCAACAAGATCCTGGCCGACCGCACCGGTCAGCCGCTGGACCGTATAGAGCGCGACACCGAGCGTGACTACTACATGTCGGCCGAAGAGTCCCGCGAGTACGGCCTGATCGATCAAGTCATCTCCAAGAGGGCCTGATCCCCATGGCCGAAAAAAAAGGCGCCACGGGTGAAAAAACCCTTTACTGCTCCTTTTGCGGTAAGAGCCAGCATGAGGTCAAGAAGCTGATCGCAGGGCCCTCGGTGTTTGTCTGTGACGAATGCATCGAGCTGTGCAACGAGATCATTCGCGACGAACTGCCAGCCACCACCGAGGCCCGTGGCGGCGGCAATGACCTGCCGACTCCGGCTGAAATCAAGGCCAATCTTGACAACTACGTGATCGGTCAAGAGCCGGCCAAGCGCACGCTGGCAGTGGCGGTGTACAACCACTACAAGCGCCTGCGGCACAAGGAAAAGGCCAAAAAAGACGATGTAGAGCTGGCCAAAAGCAATATTTTGCTGATTGGCCCCACCGGTTCTGGTAAAACCCTGCTGGCGCAGACGCTGGCGCGGATGCTGGATGTGCCCTTTGTGATGGCTGACGCGACCACCCTGACCGAAGCCGGTTATGTGGGTGAAGACGTCGAAAACATCGTGCTCAAGCTGCTGCAAAGCTGCAATTACGAGGTCGA
>CAJAXU010000085.1 GCA_903948045.1 uncultured beta proteobacterium
GGCCGCGCCCAGCAAGATGATCTGCAACTGCTGCACGAAGTCCTGCACCATCGCCTGCTCGGACTGAGGCTCGTCGGCGGGCAGATCCAGAACCTCGGGGGCGGCGGCCAGCAGGGTGTTGACCATCAGGCCGCAGACCATGTGCAGGCTGGCCTGCGACAGGCCCTGGTAGGCCTCCAGCGGCGCCAGGTCGCGTGCCGTGTCGTCCACAAAACGCTGCACCTCGTGGCGGATCGCCAGCCGCAGCACCCGGCTGCCACCCGCGCGCTCGCTCGAGATGAAGCGGAACAGCACCCGGTTGTCGCGCACGTACTGCAGGTACACCTGCACCGACTGGCGCACCACGCTGGTCTGGGCCGAACTCGGCTGGCGCGCCTGGCGCAGCAGGCCGCGAAGCGTGGCCCCCACCTCGTCCACCAGGCTCAGGCCCAGCTCGTCTGGGCTGCGAAAGTGCCGGTAAAACGCATTGGGCACCATGCCGGCCTCGCGCGCGATCTCGCGGATGCCCAGGCTGGTGAAGCTGCGTCCCTCGCCGATCAACCGCAGCGCGGCCTGCACCAGGCTTTGGCGGGTCAGGTCCTTGCGGTCTTGCCGGCTCAGCGGCGGCTCGGGCGTGGCGGGGGCGGGGGTGTCGGGACGGGCGTTCGGCATGGACGGATTTGGCGGTTTGGGTTTTTCGGTGTACGATCGTACACAAACAAAGGAGCCCTGTCCATGTCCGACGCTTACCTCAACTTTGCCAACTCGGCCTTTGGCGCGCGCCTGGCCGGCATGCTGGGCCTGCCGCGTCCCGTGCCGCTCGAGCGGTTCGAAGCCGGCCAACCGGTGGTTGCTGGCGACGTGCTGGTCGGCGCCGGTGGTACGCCCGAACTGCTGCCCGCGCTGCTGGCTGCCTTCCGCGCCATGCGGGCCGCCACCGTGGCGCACCGCAGCGTGCAGGGCTGGACCGCGATGGCCAACCAGGCCGGCTTGATGAGCGGGCTGTGGAGCACCGGCGAGCAGCCGGGCGGTCCCCTCAAGGCCGTGGTGTTTGACGCCACCGGCCTGGCCACCGTGGCCCAGGCCGAGGCGCTGTACCAGTGCTTCCACGACGCGGTGCGCTCACTGCAAAGCTGCGGCCGCGTGCTGGTGCTGGGCCGCCCGCCCGAAGCCTGCCCGGTTGCCGAGCAGGCCACGGTACAGCGCGCTCTGGAAGGTTTTGTGAAATCGCTGGCCAAGGAGGTCAAGCGCGGCATTGCGGTGCAACTGGTCTATGTGGCGCCGGGAGCCGAGGCGCAACTCGAAGGCACACTGCGCTTCTTTTTGTCGCCGCGCAGCGCCTATGTGTCGGGCCAGGTGGTGCGGCTGGCACCCTTTGAGGCCCCGGCCCCGAGCGACTGGGTGCAGCCGCTGGCGGGCAAAAAGATTTTGGTGACCGGCGCGGCGCGCGGCATTGGCGCGGCCATTGCCGAAACCCTGGCGCGCGATGGCGCCCAGGTGGTCTGTCTGGACGTGCCGCAGGCCCAGGACGCCTTGCAGGCCGTGGCCGAGCGGCTGCAGGGCCGCGCGCTGGCGCTCGACATTGCCGATCCGGCGGCCGCCGGGCAGATCGCCCAGGCGGCCCTGGCTGACGGCGGCTGGGACGGCGTGGTGCACAACGCCGGCATCACCCGCGACAAGACCATCGCCAAGATGCCGCCGCACCTGTGGCAGACGCTGGTGCAGGTCAACCTGGTGGCGCAGCAGGCGATCAACCAGGCCTTGCTGGAGCGGGGCGCGCTCCAACCCCAGGCACGGCTGGTGTGCGTGTCGTCCATCTCGGGCATTGCCGGCAACCTGGGGCAGACCAACTACGCGTTTTCCAAGGCTGGCGTGATCGGCCTGGTGCACAGCCAGGCGCCGCGCCTGCCCCGCGGCATGGCCATCAACGCGGTGGCGCCGGGCTTCATCGAAACGCAAATGACCGCCGCCATCCCGCTGGCCATCCGCGAAGCCGGCCGGCGCATGAATTCCATGGGGCAGGGCGGCCAGCCGGTCGATGTGGCCGAAACCATCGCCTGGCTGCTCAGCCCCGCCTCGCAGGGCGTGAATGGGCAGGTGGTGCGCGTGTGCGGCCAAAGCCTGCTGGGGGCTTAAGGTGCAGCGCCAGAACATCACACCCGCCAGCACGCTGAGCAACTTGGCCCGTGCGCTGGCCAGCAGTTTCAAGCGCCCCGGGCCGGTGCGCGCGCTGGCCCCGGTCACGCTGGTGCTGCCGCGCGTCGTGGTCGACGCCGCGCACCTGGCGCGTTACGCCGAGGTCTGCGGTTTTGCCCCGAGTGCGCAAGCGCCGCTCACCTACCCGCAGATGCTGACTTTCCCCCTGGTCATGACCTACATGACTTCGCCCGCCTGCCCCTGGCCTGCCATGGGCACGGTGCACCTGGCCAACGCCATCACCCAGCATGCGCCGCTGGCCGCAGGCGATGCGGTGCGGGTGGAGCTGAGCAGCGGCGAGCTGCTGGCGCACGACAAGGGGCAGGTGTTCACGCTGCACCTGCGCGTGCTACGCGAGTCAGATGGCGAGGGCGATGGCCAATGCGTCTGGCAGGCCACACAAACCCTGCTGCGCCTGGGCGTGAAGTCGCCCGTGGGCGCACCGTTCAACGGCGCCGTGGGGCCGGAACTCGCCCTGACCCAGGCCGGTGCATTCGACGCCCCCGCCGACACCGGCCGCCGCTACGCCCCGGTGTCGGGCGACTACAACCCCATCCACCTGTCGGCGCTGAGCGCGCGCTTGTTCGGCTTTCCGCGCGCCATCGCGCATGGCCTGTGGACGCAGGCGCGCGCGCTGGCCCTGTTGCAAGCCGCCGCGCCGGCCACTGTGCTGCAAGCCGCTTCGCTCACCACCGTGTTCAAGCGGCCCGTGCTGCTGCCGACACGCGCCTCGCTCTGGCAGGCGCAGGCCAGTACAGGCCAGACCGTGTTCGAGGTGCGCGACGCACGCGGCGAGCAGGTCCATCTGCGTTCCGAACTCCGCGCCGAACCCGCGCATCAACCCACCATTTCCTGAGCCCCACCATGACCCCCAACAGCACCCTCCGTCGCGTCGCCATCGTGGGTGGCAACCGCATCCCGTTTGCGCGCTCCAACACCGCCTA
>CAJAXU010000086.1 GCA_903948045.1 uncultured beta proteobacterium
GAAACGCGCGACTCCGACACCGGCAACCACATCCGGCGCACCCAGCACTATGTGCGCGCCCTGGCCTGGAAGCTGTCGTCCCATCCGCGCTTTCGCGACTACCTGACAGTGTCGGCCATTACCACGCTATTCAAGTCGGCGCCGCTGCACGACATCGGCAAGGTCGGCATACCCGACCGCATCCTGTTGAAAAAAGGGCGGCTCACTCCCGACGAGTTCGAGATCATGAAGACCCACACCACCCTGGGGCGCGACGCCATTGCGCACGCCGAAAGCGCGCTGGGGCTGGAGGTGGCCTTTCTCACCGTGGCCAAGCAGATTGCCTATTCGCACCAGGAGAAATGGGACGGCTCGGGCTACCCGCTGGGCCTGATCGGCGACGCCATACCGATCTCAGCCCGGCTGATGGCCTTGGCCGACGTGTACGACGCCATCATCAGCCGGCGCGTCTACAAAGAGGGCATGCCCCACGCCACGGCGGTGCAGATCATTGTGCAGGGTAGGGGCCAGCACTTTGACCCCGACATCGTGGATGCCTTTTTGAGCCTGCTGGACGAGTTTCAGGACATCGCCCAGCGTTTTGCTGATTCCGACGGCGACATGCAAAAGAAACAGGAGTACCTGGCCATTGCCACGGCCCCCAGCCCTGGCACTGCTGCCGCGTCATGAGCGTCAACCCTGACAGCCCCACCCTGTTGGCGCAGGTGGCAGATCTCCAAGCCCAGGTCCAGCTGATGCAAAGCGTCTTGTCCCATATGACCCAGGGGGTGATGTTGCTGGGTAAAGACGGCCGCATCAATTACTTCAATGCTCGGGTCTGCGAGATCTGCAACGTGACCGCGGAATTTTTGGCCAGCAAGCCCCTTATCCGCGAGATGAAGGATATGCAGCAACAGCGGGGCGATTTTGGCCCTGATTTGGCGCTGGTGGAGCCCAGCGCCCGTGCCTATGTGGCAGGCTGGGGCGCGACGGTGGACCACACCGTCCCCATCCGTTACACCCGCCAGACCCGCGAAGGGCGCTACATCGAGGTGACGTCCTTGCCGATGCAAACTGGCGAATACGTGCGCACCTACTCTGACGTCACAGCCTTCGAAAAGGCCAAATTGAAAGCCGAGGAAGCGACCCAGAACAAGAGCCAATTTATGGCCATGCTGAGCCACGAGCTGCGCACGCCGCTGACCACCATCCAGGGCATGAACGGCCTGCTCTTGGAATCAGGGCTAGGCGACGAACAGAAAGACTATGTCAAACGGGTGGGCGCCGCCAGTAGCTTGATGCTGTCGGTGCTCAATGACGTGCTGGATTTTTCAAAGGCCGAGGCAGGGAAGCTGAGAGTCGCCAATGAGCATTTCGAATTGCACCCCCTGGTGCGCGACGTGGCCACGCTGCTGTCTGGCGCAGCGCAGCTCAAGGGCCTGGCGCTGGAGATCGCCCTTGACCCCGCCCTGCCGCAGTCAGTGCTGGGCGACCCGCTGCGGCTCAAGCAGGTGCTGCTCAACCTGGCCGGCAATGCCATCAAATTCACCTCGCAAGGTCGCGTGTTCATCAGCGCCACCTTAAGTCAGAAACAGGCGGGGCGGGTTTGGGTTCAGTTTGAAGTGGCAGATACCGGCATCGGCATAGCGCCAGAGCACCAGGCTGGCATCTTCAATCAATTTGAGCAGCTCGGTGGCGTGTCCAAGCCAGGCTTTGGCGGCACTGGCCTGGGCCTGTCCATCTGCCGGACGCTGGTCGGGCTGATGGGCGGCTGGCTGTCCGTCACCAGCACCCTGGGGGAGGGCAGCCACTTCTGGTTTGGCCTGCCCTTTGACAAGCCGACTGACCCGGCTGACAAGCTGCCGTCGAACCCGCCGGTGGCGCAGCCCCCTGACCCAGCCGCGCAGCCCGCAGCCGCAGCGCCGGCGCAGGCCCTGCCCCTGCGCACGGATCGGGCCCAGCGCCTGGCCGGTCTGCGGGTGCTGGCGGTGGATGACAATGCCAACAACCGCTTGCTGGTGCGCTTGTTGCTGACCCGCGAAGGCTGCCAGGTCACCCTGTGTGAAGAGGCACAGACCGCCCTGGCCACCTTGGAGCAATCACCTGCTGGGTTTGACGCGGTGCTGATGGATGTCCAGATGCCAGGCACCGATGGGCTGATGGCCACGCGCACGATCCGCCAGACCCTGGGCCTCACCACCCTGCCCATCATTGGCATGACCGCAGGGATATTTGCCGAAGACCAACAGGCCTGCCTGGACGCGGGCATGAACCAATACGTGGGCAAGCCCTTCAATGTCGATGCGATGGTGCTGGCCCTGCAAGCCGCCCTGCAAGCCGACGGGGGCAAGGCGTCGGGCTAGGCCGCTGCAGGCGGCGAGAGTCGGTCTGGCATGCTCAGGCTGTACGACCGGCAGCTGTTGCCGCCCTCCTGGCGCGCCACCGACAGCGCCACGGCGGCGTGCTCCAGCAGGGTAGGCACGTCGGTCCCGTCACTGGGGAAAAAGGCGCAGCCAATGTGGGCCGCTGGCACCAGGCGGTCTTGCGCCTGGGGCAGGGTCTGGGTCAGTGCGCCCAGCATGCGCTGGGCGATGGGCGCCAGATCTGCGTCATTTTTAGGGCCCAGCATCAAGGCGGTGAAGGTGCATGGCCCGCTGCGCGCCAACTGGTCACAACCCCGAATCACTTGCAACAGGCGGTTGGCGCTGGTTTGCAACACCGCAGCCAGCACACCGGCACCCTGGGTTTGGGCCAAGGGCAACACGCCGTCAAGCTCAATGGCCAGCAGTGCCACGCGGGCCCCGCCTTGCCAGGCCAGGGCGATCTGCTGCTCGGCTTTATGACTGAGCAACGCCATGTTTGGCAAGCCGGTCAGTTCATCGTGCCAGGTCGCCTCAAGCAGGGTATGGGCAGCCTGCTGACGCGCAGGCGCTGCGTCGCCAGCCAACGCCTGGGTGGCCTGCACCAGCTGGGCGTGCGTGGCCGCCAGGCTCTCATGGCGGCGCTCCAGCGCGCTGTAGCGGGCCAACAGGGCTGCAAAGTCTTCGCTCGATTGGCGCAGCTGGCCGGCCAGGCCCTGATCGTGGTTCATGGCGCATGTCTCCCTGGGGCGAGCTGCGGCAGAAGCGCCGCCAGGTCCTGCGCGTATTGCTCGGTTTGCCGGGGCGCCAAACAGCTGGCGCAGGCGGCCAGTCGGCGGCCATGCAAGGGCGCGCCGGTGGGCAGCGTCAGCACAAACGAGGCCATGCCGCGCCGCTGCGGATCGGCTTGGTCAGCATCCAGCGCCACGCTCTTGAGCTGGCCACCGTGCAAGGCCACGATGCGCTGGCAAATGGCCATCCGGATGTCGGCACTGAAAGAGGGCGAAGTGGCCTTGGCGGCAGGGCTGGCCGCGCCGGCGGGCGGCGGCGACCGGCCTAAAAACGGGCGGCACTGGCCGGTCATCACAACAAAGCCACCGGCCTGCCGGACCCTAATCTCTACTTGGGCCTGCACCGGCGCACTGGCACCCATCTCCTCCAGCAGCGCGGTCAAGGCAATGCCCAGCCAGCGCGCGTCACCAAACAGCATGCCCTGTTTACCGTCGGCATCACTGAGGGCCCGGTTCACGAAAAAGTCGCTCCGGCGCGAGGGCAGCGCCGCGATGGTGGTGTCGATCAAGGCCCCCAAATGGACCCGGTCACCCTGAAAAAAAGCGTCCTGCTCGTGCAGCTCGCACAACTGCTCCATGGCCACCAGCAGCTGGCTCAGGCGCAGCGATTGCTGTTGTACCCGGGCCAGATGGTTGGCACTGTCAGCGGGCACTGGGGCGTCGGCCAATTGCAGGCGCAAGCCAGTCAGCTCGTGGCGGAAGTCTTCCCCAAGCAGGGCAAAAAAGCTGTCCGGGCCTAGCCCTGCCTGTGGGCTCGGGGCTGCAGCTGTGGCTGACGTCTTGGCTGCCGGTGCCGGTGCCGGTGCCGTGATGAAAATCGCAAAGGCGCCGGGTTCGTTCCGGCACAGGTAAAAATCAGCGCCGCCGGCGGCCTGCTGAAAAACCCCCTGCACGGCCACCGGCACCTGCAGCTGGCCAGCCCGAACCTTGCCAATCAGCGCCGCCAGCGCGCTGGCACCGGTCAGGCAGGCCTTGAGCCAAGGCTTGGCCGCCCGGTTGTAATCTGTCACCTGGCCGTCCGCATTCAGCACAATGACCCCTTCGGTCATTTTTTCCAGCATCACCGGGTGCAGCGCCACATTCATGGCGCCACCGGGTTCTGACGGCCTTGCTTTTGCGCCCAGACGGTGGTGGCGATGGCCAGCAGTTTGTCAAAAGAAATTGGCTTGGGCAGAACCAGGATATTGGCTGGCACACCGCCGCGCTGCGCCAGCTCGTCCGGGCTCAAGCCACTCACCACCACCACCGTCATGCCTTCATAACCCGCTTTGCCGTTCAGAATGTTCAGCATCTGGAAACCATCGACCCCAGGTATATTGAGGTCGATGAACAGCAGGTCGGGCTTCAGGCGCTCCACCGCCAGCAGGGCTTCGATGCCGTTGTCACTGGTTTCCACCAGCGGAACCATCGGCCAGCGGCTCAGCATGGTGCGGTACAAACGCAGCAAATCACGGTCATCTTCCACCACCAGCACCCGCAAGCGCTCGGCAGTCACCGCCTGGGGCGCCACGGTGGCAGGGGCGTCAGGCAGAGCAGCCGGGCCGCCGTGAAGAATTTTGTTGATGGACTCGCGTGTCACCCGCCGGTGCCCGCCGGCGGTCTTCCAGGCGACCAGCAGGCCGCTGTCAACCCAGAGTTGCACGGTACCCACCGAGATAGCGAGGATGGAGGCCGCCTCGCTGGTGGTGCAAAATACTTTTTCGACTTTCATGAAGGCCCTGGACGAAGATGCGAAGCGCGCCTCAACAATTTGTCGAATTTTATTGTTTATTTACAGATATTTCAATATATTGTTAAAAACAGGTGGTTTTATGCTTTCGCAGCCGCCGTCAGCTCAGGCCTGATGCCGGTGCTTCAAAAAGGCCTCAAACTCCACGGGCGCCATCGGTCGCGCAAACAGATAGCCCTGCGCGTAGTCGCAACCGGCCGCCAACAGCAGGTCACACTGCGCCTGGGTCTCCACCCCCTCGGCCACCACCACTTTACCCAGTTCATGGGCCATCACGATGATGGCCTTGCACAGGGCCAGATCGGTGGACGCCGGCGCCAGGTGGCGAACAAAACTGTGGTCGATCTTGATCACGTCGATGTCGAACTTGTGCAGGTGCGCCAGTGAGGAATAGCCGGTGCCGAAATCGTCCAGCGACATCTGGATGCCGGCAGCGCGCAGCGCCTTGAGCCGGCTGGCGACGCGGGCACTGGTGTCGTGCAACAGGCCCTCGGTGATCTCGGCGACGATGCTCTCGCCGGGCAAGCCAAGCAGGTCCAGCTGACTGTCCCAGCTGCGGCTGCCGCGGTCTTCGTGGTGAAACTGCACCGGCGACTGGTTGATGCTGATCTGAAAATCTGGCGCCAGCCTGGCCCGCCATTGCCGCACCTGTTCCAGCGCCTGCGCGAACACCCAGGCCCCGATCTCAACAATCAGCCCACTGGTTTCCGCCACCGGGATGAAGGTGGCCGGGCTGACCAGACCATGGACCGGGTGCTGCCAGCGGATCAGCGCCTCGGCCTTGTGCACGCGCCCGTTGGCTATATTGACGATCGGCTGGTACATCAGGCGAAACTGTTGCTCCGCCACAGCGGTGCGCAGTTCATTGGCCATGCGTACCCGCATCAGGGCTGCCTCCTGCAAGGCCGGTGTGTAGAAACTGAATCGGTTGCGCCCGGCGCCCTTGGCAGCGTACAAGGCCTGGTCAGCGTTCTTGTACAGGTCTTCGATCTCGGTGGCATCTGTCGGGTAAAGGGTGACCCCGACACTGCCGGAGACAAATACCTGTTCATCGCGCAGCTGAAACACCGCTGCCAGCGCGTCCAGTATTTTCTGCAAAATGCGCTCGAGCTGGCTGTTGCTCTTGAGCTCGGTCAGCAGCACGGTGAATTCGTCGCCGCCCATGCGCGCCACGGTGTCGGTCTCGCGCACGCAGCCCTGAATCCGGCGCGCCGCCTCCACCAGCAGCAGGTCGCCAAAATCATGGCCCAGGGTGTCGTTGACTTCCTTGAAGTGGTCCAGGTCAATGAACAAAACCGCCAGTTCACCACGACCACGCCGGCTCTGGCGGATGTCCCGCTCCAGCCGGTCGCGCAGCATGCGGCGGTTGGGCAGGCCGGTCAGGGGGTCTAAGTGGGCCTGCTCCCAGATCACTTTCTCGGCGTTGCGGCGTTC